>JAFCFG010000027.1 GCA_017608725.1 Candidatus Iainarchaeum sp. | reverse complement strand
ATAGCCGGAACAATGCTGTCGGTTTACAGAGCGTTCACTGACTCGCTCTTGTTGGAGGATTTACTCATAGTGCTCTTTGTTGCACTGCTGCTTGTTGCAGTTGCAGGGGAAGCAGACAAATCAAGGGAAAAGGCAGCCGGCCTGCATGAGGGAATTGGCCAAGTAATTGGGGAAACAGTGAAGGAACAGATTGCAGGGGTTTGATGACTGACTTCGTTGAACAACGCATTTTTGAGCATATTTAAATCCCTTTCCTTGCCAGGTTTTTCTGGTTTTGATGAACAGCAAGGGCCTTTTCTGCTTTGTGTTGCTGCTGGGGGCAATTGCCATAGAAACCGGGCTTTTGAACCAAGGCCTTGAAGCAAAAAGGGATGTGGCAGGGGGAAAGGCAATTGCCTTTGAGGCAGAGAAAACAGCCTTTGTTAGAACAGTTATTGAAAACAGCGTTGATGCAGTGATTGAATGGGAATTGTACAATGGCCTGCTTCTGAACCTAGGGCCAGAGGAAATAAAGCAGAGGGTGAACAGAAAACTGCTGGTGCTTTTTGGGGAAATAGAGAAAGCATATGGAAAAGAGATAAAAGTCAGGTTCTATGCAGGCAATGGAGTCCTCAGCGAAGGGTTCCTGAATGAAAACAGCAAAGTGCTTGTAACAAGGATTAACAGGGGAACAATAGCGGCAGAATACAATTTTACAGCCGGCTTATTGAAAAACAACTTGGTTTTTGCAGAAATCGCAGGTAAAAAAACAAAGCAATTCTTCAAGATTCCAGCAGGATATAGCTTGGGGAAAACAGTGATTGGATGAAAAACAGCGGAGTGCTGCAGTTAGAGGCAATGATTTGCTTTGCCGTCTTCCTTGCGCTATTGGGCGGAGTTCTTTACAATATGCATTCAATGAAAGGGCAATCAAGCAGCGCGAATAATGCGCTGAGGGCAAAGGCGAAAACAGAACTCTGCTGCCTTGCACTGGACTCAATTTACACAGGAAACGTGGAAGAATTTGTGCAAAGGGAAATTCCTTGCACTGGGAAAGGAAGTATTGTTGAAAGCGATATAGGTGGCAGAGGAAAAAGAACAGAGTGCATTGCCCAAAGCATTAAAACAGTGCAGAAAGGGGAGGAAAGCCTTTTGGAGGTAAAGCTCAATGACCACTACAGATAGGGGATTTGTTTTCAGCATTGATTTGGTTGTTTCCTTTCTTTCAATGCTGCTAATGGTTTACTTGCTTCTGTTGCACATAGGGTTGAGGGAAGAAAGGGAAGCAGAAGCCCTTAACAGGCTTGCTTTCCAGAGGAATGCGATTTTCCTAACCGATTCGTTGGTAAAAAACAACAATCCAGAACAGGCATTGCTTGGCTCTGCCTCCTTGGATGAGAAAAGGCACAGGGTTTTGAGCAATCAGCTGGACAGGGAAATGCTACTTGCGGCAACTGGCTTTGAAAATGAAGGGTTTTTTGTAAGCAGACTTTCCTTCGAGCTTTTTGGAAAGGAGAGAATAGTCTTTGAAGAAAACCAGGGAAACGAGTGCATTGCACTTGACAGGGTTGTTTTAATTGAGGGGGCAAGGGGGAAGATAAGGGTGGTACTCTGTGAGAAGTAATGGGTTTTACCTGAGCCTGGAGGCAATTGTTTCAATGCTTTTGCTCACGGCATTGCTTTCCCATGCCCTGCCAAAAGAGGAAAGCAGTCTGAATGACTTGCATGTTTTCAAGAAAGAGAACGACCTGCTTTTGCTGTGGCAACTGCAAGGGCAAGGGCTAAACGCTGGGCAGATGCAATTGGACTTTGAATTTGCTTTCCCTGAACAGAGCGGAAAAATAGTTTTTAACGGAGAGGAGATAATTGTAGGGAAGCAGGGGGGAGAAGCCATTGCCTCTGAAATCGTTTTCTTTGACGGCGGAATAGGAAGGCATGAAATAAGGTTAATTGTATTCAAGCAGAGTTTTGCCTGAATCCTTTCTCAGAACGAAGTCCTTTTCCCCAATTAAATCAAGGTCAAACAACCCTATTTTGTTTGGGAACCGGACAATAAAACTTTTCTTTCTGTTATCTGGGCCAAGGACTGCAACAAACAGCCTTTCTTCACTGCCTTTGATGTTCCATTGGGTAAAGGGCCTTGCTTTTAATTGAATGCTTGCACCGTCTGCCTGAAAAAGCATTTCATCAACCTGCTGTTGCATTGAATAAGTGAATTGTTTTGCATTTGCACTGTCCAAAGCAAACAGCCCAAGCAGGTAAATGCTGTTCAGCAAAGGAAGAAGAATAGCAAAGCACGCTATTGCACCAAGCAATATAAGCAAATACTCAAGGCTGAGCTGGCCCTTTCTACTAAGCATCTTTGCCCCCTTGGTTTAATCAAATGTCCTCGATTTGCTTGATTTGCCCCCTTGGTTTAATCAAATGTCCTCGATTTGCTTGAATATTTCCTTGCTCTTCTCCTCAATTACCTCTGTTCCCTGGCTGCTTGTTTCCTGCAGCTGTTGCACAAGCAGCAGGACAAGGGCAACAACCGCCGCCAAAACAATAATCAATTCAACGGAAATCTGGGCCCTCTTGTCTGAAAAAAATTCTCGAAGCATAAAAGAAGCCGCTTTGAAAAGATTTTTAAATAAAGAGAAAAATTCGGCAAAAAGCGAACTGAAAAATAATTGGTTTTTAATTCTTTTCAACAAAAATTAATCTACATGAATGCAAGGGAAAGGAACGATTTGATTTTGAGTTGGCTAAGCCTAAGTGTTGCATTTGCATTAATCCTTAGTGATGGACTCTTTAACTTTACAAGTTTTATTATGGCATTTCCAATCGCAGCAGTTGGGGTTGGAACCGCCTTCGTTTTTCATGAAATGGCCCACAGAAATGTTGCAAGAAAGTTTGGTTTTTACTCAGAATACAGAGCGTGGCAAACAGGACTTATTTTCGCTATTCTCTTCGGCCTAGCTGGTATTCCATTTGCAATGCCTGGTGCAACATATATACTTGGAACACCGAACAGAAAACAAAATGGCATAATTTCAATTGCAGGAGCTGTAACAAATATCATATTGGGTGTTATTTTTTCAGTACTACTCTTACTAAACCTAGGAAATTGGCTAAATATAATATTCTTTTATGGGGCCTACATCAACTTTATCCTTGCAATATTCAATATGCTTCCGGTTTGGTTACTTGATGGCAAAAAGGTTCTTGCATGGAATGCAGGCGCATGGGCCATAGTTTTTTTCACAGCCATAATCGGGTGGTTTGTGATCCCGATTCCAGCCTAAAAAAAGTTGCCTCAGCCAACATAGCTGGGCTTGAATTCAGCGTGGTGCTCTTTGAAATCTTCGTAGGCCTCTTCAACCTTTGCTGAGATGCTTGGCTTGGTTTTGGCCAAAGCAAGGTCAAAGTGCTTTTTCTCAATTGGCATTGGCTTCATCTTGTTTTCCTTCAAAGCAATCAAAGCAGCTTCTCTGATAAGGCCCTCAATGTCCGCTCCGCTAAAGCCAATTGTCTTCTTGGCAAGCTGTTGCAAGGAAACGTTTTTTGATAAGTTAACTCCCTTTGTGTGGACCTTGAAGATTGCCAGTCTGCCTGTTTCGTCTGGTGCATCAACCTTTATCAGCTTGTCAACCCTGCCAGGCCTTAACAATCCGGGGTCAATCAGGTCCGGCCTGTTTGTGGCTGCCAGAAAAACAACGTTTCTGTTCTGCTCTATGCCATCCAACTCAGTAAGCAGCTGGTTTACAACCCTCTCTGTTACATGGCTGTCTGGGCTTAACCCCCTTCTTGAGGCAATTGAATCAATTTCGTCAAAGAAAACAATGCAGGGGGCAACCTGCCTTGCTCTCCTAAAGACCTTTCTAATTCCCTTTTCCGATTCGCCAACCCACATGCTCAAAAGCTCCGGGCCTTTAATGCTGATGAAGTTGGCTTCACTCTCTGAGGCAACTGCCTTTGCAAGCATTGTTTTTCCACAACCAGGGGGGCCATACAACAGGACGCCTGCCGGCTGCTTTATTCCCATCTTCTTAAAGCTACCAGGGTTGCGCAACGGCCATTCAACTGCCTGCCTTAGTTCTTCCTTTGCAGCAGTCAGGTTACCAATGTCAGCCCATTTGATGTTTGGAATCTCTATGGTTACCTCCCTCAAAGCAGAGGGCTGAACATCCTTCAACCCATCCTGAAAGTCTTTTTTGTTTACCTCCATGCTCTCCAACAACTCTTGCGGGATTTTCTCCTCCTCCAAATTGATTTTTGGGAGGTAACGCCTCAAAGCCTTCATTGCTGCCTCTTTGCCCAAAGCAGCTAAATCAGCCCCAACAAAGCCATGGGTTATGCTGGCAAAATAACCCAGGTCAACATCTTTTGCAAGGGGCATTCCCCTTGTGTGGATTGCAAGAATCTCCTTCCTTGCCTTTTTGTCTGGAACAGGAAACTCTATTTCCCTGTCAAACCTGCCGGGCCTTCTCAAAGCTTCATCAATTGAGTTTACTCTGTTGGTTGCAGCAATCACAATGACATTGCCCCTTGCTTCCAAACCATCCATTAGGGAAAGAATTTGTGCGACTACCCTTCTCTCAACCTCTCCAACTACTTCCTCCCTTTTTGGAGCAATTGCATCAATCTCGTCAATGAAAATAATGCTTGGGGCGTTTTCCTCTGCCTCTTTGAACATCTGCCTTATCCTTTCCTCTGCCTCTCCAACGAACTTGGACATCACCTCAGGAGCATTAATTGAAATAAAGTGGGCTTGGGTTTCGTTTGCAACCGCTTTTGCAAGCAAGGTTTTTCCCGTTCCAGGCGGGCCATACAGCAGCACGCCCTTTGGAGGCACAATGCCCAGTTTTCTGAAAAGCTCAGGGTGCCTCATGGGCAATTCAACCATTTCCCTGACCTTTCTAATCGGTTCATCAAGGCCGCCAATGTCATCGTAGGAAACCCTTGGAATTGACTCAAGTTCGCCTTTAACCGGCTTTTCCTTCAGGATAAATTGGGTGAAATCAGTCACTTTTACAAGGCCTCTTGGGTTTGTGTCGATTACCCTGTAAACAAAGCCTGAGCCAAAAACACTTATCCAGACGCTGTCTCCAATTGTTAAAGGCCTGCCCAAAAAGTTTTTCTTCAGAATTCGTTCAAAGCCAGAGGCAATTATTCTAACCTCTTGGGTTGGAGCGAGCGTTACCTTCTTGGCTTCCTTTGGCTCTGCCTTTCTTACAGCAACTTTCTCACCCAAGCCAACGCCTGCATTGTGCCTGATGAAGTTGTCCATTCTAATAAGCCTTTTGCCCTCATCCTCTGCCCTTGCAGGCCAAACGATTGCAGCTGTTTTCTTTTGGCCCTCTACTTCCACTATGTCGCCACTTGTGATTCCAAGAATCTGCTTTGTTTCCCTGTCCAATGTAACTATGTTCCTGCCGACATGTGCAGGGTCAGGGTCAGCAACCCTCAATTCAACGCTCTTTCCAGCCATAAAACAACCAACCAATTCAGTGAATTAAATTATTCATTTAGGAAAAAGAATTAAAAGCGTTCCTTAATGGCAAGCAATTCCCCAGGAAGGGCTGCACTCACCTCATCCAGGGAAACCGCGTTTTTGCCTGCTTTTTGCTCAAATGCCTTCAGCAGGGTTTTCGCAATCTCACTCTTTTTGCGCTTTCCCCTGGCAATTTCAAAGGAAACAAGGCTGTGCTTCTTTATTGCTGTTGGCGGGCCAGCCATTACGTAAAAGTTTTCCTTTTCCCTTACAATGCCAACCGCAAACTGCAAAGGCGTTTTCCTAAACCAGTGCCTCTTGCCGTAAATCATAAACGCGCCTGTTCCAAGTGCCTCGCCACTGCCTGCCTTCTTTGAAACCTGCTCTGCTTTAACAGCGTAAACGTCAACTGCTGCAAGCTGCTGCTGCCAGGCCTTGCTGTGGACGGCTGCAAACAGGGCTGCTTCCTTAAGTGCCTGTTTGGGGATTTCTTTTCCAGCTGCTTTTATCACACAGGCTGCTGCCCCCTGAATGTCTGCGTGCAAGAACAGGTCTTCCCTGTCCAAATGCTTTTTTACAACAACCTCATTGTTTTTTGCGCTCTTGCCTCCAATGACAAGAAGGCCACTGCTCGTTTTGAACCAGTGGAATTGCTGAAACCACTGCAGCTTCTTCTTTTTTGCAGGCTGCTTTTTCTCAGCGTGTTTGGGCTGCATTTTCCTTGACCTGTTCTCTGTTTCCCTGATTGCCTTAAGAAGGCCCTGCAGCTTCCGCTTTGACCTCTTGCTTTTTTCAAAGTAAAGGGCAGCGTTTTCTTCAACCCCTTTTCTCAAATCAAGCTCTACTTCCATTTCGCCGCCTCTCTGTTTTCCTCAATGCTTTTTCCAAAATCAGGCTCTGGTTTCATTTTCTGCCCCATAGGACTAATTTGGTTTTTGTATTTTAAATCAATTCCCTGCTCTTGGTTTGGGTTTTCTCCAATTAAATTATTTGGTTTTGCCCTCTGCCTTGATTAATTCAATTATTGACTTTGTTCTGCTTACGTTCTTGAAAACTGGTTCAACCGAGAAAAAGCTCTGGGTGTCCTTTATTAAATCGTAGAAACCTGGGATTGCCCTGTACCTCTTCTGGCCCTCGCTATGAAAGCTCTCAATATCTTTGTGAATGTGCCTTGTAAGGATATTCCAGTTGCCTGAACCAACAACGCTGCTTACCCAGTAAACATGGGGGTCCTGCTCAATTATGTTGAGGAATTTTTCAAATGCTTTTTGGGCACTGAAATCAATCTGGTTCAGGCCAAGGACCTCCAAATTGTAGCCAAGTTTTCTGAAATTGACCTTTGGACCAAATCCTTGCAGTACGCCTTCTTTCTGCAAAAAATCCAGGCTGCTTTTAATGGTTGCCTTGTGGTAGCCGGTGTGCCTCTTTATCTGCCTGATGTTTGGCTGAACACTACCAGGCTTTAGCAAAGCGTCAAGAACATTTATCCTAATGCTGTCAGTGAGCTTCATTTGGGCAGGCATTAAAAACACCTCAAAATGTATTAAATGGGACATCATTAAAAATATAACTCTATAAATTGGGACACTAAAATCAGAGGAGTTGATATATACCACTTAGACCTATATATTACTGCAATACAAAGGAGGGGTTGTAAAAAATCAGCCAATGAATAAACCTTTGAAAAAAATGGTTGAGAGAGAAGGGATAGGCTCACCAAGCTAATAATTAAATAAACATGAAGACTCACTTTCCCTTCTCTCCTCCCTTCTCTTTCTTTTGGCTTTCGCTTTTTTCCTTTTTATTTTTCCATTCTTCCTTGCTCTTGCAGTTGTGGTCAATGCACATGCTAAAGCTGTATCTCCTGCCCTTAACCTGGATCATGTAATTGTTGCAAAGGGGGCAGCGTTTCTGCAAAATGGTTAGGTTGCCCTTCTGGGGCAGGGGAAAGGAAACAGTGCATTTTGGATAAGCAGAGCAGCCAATAAAGCGTTTTCCTGTTTTGCCCCTTCTGATAACCAACTCCCCTTCACAATCTTTTTCAATGCACTTTCCAATCACTGCATCTGCCCTCAGGGCTGCCCTCAGCATGCTGCCAATCTCGTTCTTGTTCTGCAGGAGCTGCTGCAATGCCCTCAAAAGGAAAGCCCTGCTTTCAGCAACAACTGCTTCCTTCTTCTTCTTGCCTTCAGCAACGGCGTCCATTTCCCTCTCCAAGTTTGCTGTCATCTCAGGCCTTACAACAATGCCGTCGTATTTCTCCAATGACTCCACAACAGCAAAGGCAATCTTGTTTGGTTCAATTGCCTTTAGGCCGGAAATGTAATGCCTTGAATAAAGCTTTTGAATGACCTCTGCCCTTGTGCTCTTTGTTCCAAGGTTCAAGTCAGACATTGCTTTAATCAACGCACCCTGGCTGTACCTTGCAGGCGGCTGAGTCTGTTTTTCAAGCAGGTCCAGCTTTAACAGCTTTACTTTGTCTCCCTGCTTCAACTCCGGTAGAATTATCTCCTCTGCCTTGCTGTAAGGATAGAACAGCTTCCAGCCCATCTTCAAGTAGGTCTGGCCAGTTGCAACAAAAATCTCGGAAGCAAGGTCAATCTCTACATTGAGGTTCTCTGTTAAAGCATCCTCAGCAAGGGTTGCCATAAACCGCCTGCAAACCAGCTCGTAAATCCTCCACTGCTGCGAATCCAAATTGCTTTTGGTTGGAGCAGCAACAGGGTGAATTGGTGGATGGTCCTTTGCCGGCTTGCCTCTGCTTGGGTCCAGTTTTTTCTGCTTCAACAGTTGTTCAAGCAAGGGGGAGAATTTCTGAACAGCAAGCAGCTTGTTGAGAATGGACTTTAAGTTGAGGGCTGCAGGGTAAACGCTGTTGTCTGTTCTGGGGTAGGAAATAAGGCCCTGTTGGTACAGGCTTTCGGCAATCTGCATTGCCCTTCCAGCACTAAAGCCAATTGCCGTTGCTGCCCTCAAAAACAGGGTTGTGTTGAATGGAACAGGCCTTTTCAAGGTTCTCTTGGATTTCTTAACCTTCTGGACTGTCCCCTCCTTTGCTCTCTTGCAGTTTTCTGCCTTCTCTGCCTCTTCCTTTTTCCAGAACCTGCCTTTCTTGTGCAATGCAATAAATTGCTTTTTGTCCTTTTCAAACAAGGCCTGCAGCAGCCAGTAGAATTCCTGCTTGAAGGCCATTCTCTCTTTTTCCCTGCCAACAATCAATGCAAGAGTTGGCCCTTGGACCCTGCCCATTGAAAGAAACTGCTTTCCCAGTCTGCCTGAAATTAGTGAGAGAAACCTTGTTAGGACTGCCCCCCAGATTAGGTCAATCTCCCGCCTGCTGTTTGCGCTCTCAGCAAGGGGAATGTCAAGCTTTTTTAAGTTGGAGAAGCCAGCATTTATTTCCTCTTCAATTATTGCACTGAAATGCATTCGCTTTATTGGAACCTTTGGGTTAACTCTACGGA
>JAFCFG010000026.1 GCA_017608725.1 Candidatus Iainarchaeum sp. | reverse complement strand
AGAATCTCCATATCTAGGAGATCGGTCTTCTGCTTTAATGCAGCTATCTTTTGCTGTAGGTTTTTAGGCATACTCTCCCCATATCTCAGCCTGCTTTTCAAGTATGTCAAGCTGTTTTTTTAAAGCAGCCTGTCTTTTCTTGGCTTCCAAAATCCTTGCCTTTTTTGCCTCGTAGATTGCATTTATTCTCTCCAGGGAAGCGATTTTTTCCTTCAATTGTGCTTCCTTTCGCTTGGCACTGCTCTTTACCCTTGTCAATGCACTCTTTTCACTGCTAAAGCTCTTTCTCAGTAAATTACTTAATTCGTTTTCCAGGGGGATCTTCTTTCCAATCTTTCTTCTGAGAATTAACTCGTTTTGAAGTATTTTCTTCCTTACATTTGCCAATTCAGCAGTTAAGGCTGATGCCTTCTTTTTAAGGGCCTCAACTTCCCTGTCTTCCTTTGACATCTTCTTTCTTGGTTTCCTCTTCTTTTTGGCCATGAAAAAAACCGCTAACTTTTTCCTTTAACTCTATTCTATAAATACTAAAGGAACTATAAAAGACTTTTCCTTCCGAAAAAAAAGGGCAGAAATGCTACTCATATGTCCTTTTCCTTTTGCCTTCCCTGAAATTCTTTACTGCATTGCACAAAAGCTTTCTGCCACACTCTGTTGGGTACTCTCCATTCAGGCAGGCTAGGCACAGCTCATTTTTCTTCAATCCAATGCCCTTTACCAGGCCCTTTATTGGCTGGTATATGACACTGTCTGCTCCAATTTCCTTTGCAATATTGGCAGCTTCCCGTTCTGTAACCTCTTTGCTTCCAGTGTCCATCAAATCATAGCTACTGTACTTCGGAGCAATAAGTTCACCCAATGTTGACATATCAATCCCGTAAAAGCAAGGATACCTTATTGGAGGGCAACTAACCCTTACATGCACTTCCTTGGCCCTGGCCTCCCTTTTTATCCTCCTAACAACGCCTGCAGTTGTTGTGCCTCTAACAAGGCTGTCCTCAACCAGAATAACCTTCTTATCCTTTAAAACAGACTTGATTAAAGTGTACTTGTCCCTTACCTTGTCAGCCCTGTCCCCGCTTTCAATAAATGTTCTGCCAACATACCTGTTTCTAATCAGGCCCTCTTTGAGTGGAACACCCAAACTATAAGCAAGAGATGCTGCAGCAGGCGTCGCCGTGTCCGGAACGCCGACAACAATGTGGTCTTTGCCAATTTCCTCTGTTTCAACCTTGGCAAGCTCTTTCCCAAGATTGGTCCTTGCATCGTAAACAGACTTTCCATCCAAAGTAGAGCTGACATTCGCAAAATAGACCCATTCAAACATGCATCTGGCCGTTCTCCTTGCCTTTGCAAACCTTTTAACTTCAAGGTTTCCGTCCTGAACCAAGGCCATTTCGCCAGGCTGCAGGTTCCTAATCTTCCCAACGCCAATATTGTTGTAGGCGCTTGTTTCAGAGGCAATAAACGCTTTTTCATCGTTTACTGCATAGCTCAACGGCTTGAACCCAATCTTGTCCCTTATCCCGACTATTGTCCCCTCTGCATTCAAGTAGACCAAGTTGTATGAACCGTCAAAAATCGCATCAAGATTGGAAAAAACGGTTTTAAAGTCCACTCTCTTTTCCCCCAAGAACTGCTTTGCAATGTGGTGCATTACAACCTCGGTGTCAACATCCCTAATTATGTGGTACTTTGCTTTTAGCAACTCCTTCTTCAATTCAAGAAAGTTTGCAAGATTGCCATTGAAAGCAAAACTGAACCATTTCCATTTCCTGCCGTGGATCCTTTCAAACGGCATAGCAAAATCCTTTCCATCAGAACCGCAAGTAGCATATCTCACATGGCCAATTCCGCTCACACCAGAAAAACCCTTGAGGATTGAATCTCTCTTTGCGGGGTGATTTATCCTAAATAGTTCATTTACAAGGCCAAGCTCCTTCCTGGTTTTAATCAACAGGTTTCTATTGGCATTGAATGTGGAAAAACCTGCACTGACCTGGCCCCTATTCTGCTGCTGTAAGAGGAGCCTGTGCAGGTAGTAAGCAGCCCCGCCTAAGGGGTACTTTTCAACCGGATTAAAGAGGCGCACTGCAGCAAGGCCACAATGCTCATGGATATCATCCATACAACAGAATCAAGGTACAGTAAAGGTAAAAAACCTTCGCTTACCATAAAATCTAAGTAAAAAAATCCCGTGATTTAAATGCCTGAAAAATCTCGTTTTAGCGGAAAAAACCTTTTAGAGGGAAAAAAAGGGGTTGTTACTGGTGCAGGGCTTGGAATTGGAAGGCAGATTGCCTATACTTTGGCTGAACAGGGCTGCGAAGTTGCTGTCCTTGACTACAAACAGGAACTGGCAAAGGAGGCTGCTGGCCTAATTAACAGGGAATTCAACTGCAAAAAAGCCTTTCCAGTGGTTGGCGATGTAAGCAGCCAATCCAGCCTGAAAAAACCTTTTTCCGAAATTGAAAGGCATTTCAATGGTTCCATAGACATCTTTGTAAACAATGCAGGCATCAACCACCCTGCCAGGGTTGAGGACCTCTTGGATGAGAAAGAAGCAAAGGCAGCCCTTCGCCTCATAAATGTAAATTTTCTTGGAACCTACTGGTGCGCTGCTTTTGCCTACCCCCTGCTGCTCAAAGGAAGCGACCCAATCTTCATTATGATGGGATCGGCTGCCTCCATTGGTTCAGAGGGCCAGGGCATTTATTCCGGCACAAAGGCTGCGCTGCGCGGCCTTTTGGGAACTCTTGTAAAGGAATGGGGGGCTACTAGTGAAAAACAGCCTGTTAGGGTTTCACTAATTGAGCCTGATTACATTGAGGAAACTGCTTTGAGAAGCCAGCAATACCTCGAAGCCCTTGCAAAGAGCAGGAGAACAACAGTTGACAGGATTGGAAATGACGCGGTTGCAAAAGCAAAGGTGCCCTTGCAAAGAGAGGGCAAGCTAATTGAAATAGCGGAAAAAGTTGTGATGATGGCCCTTGACACTTACTCCAACGGAAACGTGGAAATCCTCTCAGGCGGAAAAACAGTCAGGGTGTGAAGGCATTATTTTGGGGGTTTGAAGAAGGAAAATATTATATAATTAGCTATATATTAATTATATGTGAGTTATAGGTCTGATGTTACCACTATTCAGATTAAGAAACCCGTTCTTGAGGAATTGAAGAAAGCTAAGAGCTATCCCAGACAGACTTATTCTGACCTAATCCTTGAGCTTGTCCGGGTTTACAAGTCCTGCAAGATGAAGAACCAGTATGATGAGTTCCTGCACAAGATACAGCAGGAGAAAATGAAGGAGCTCTGGGACAACAAGGAAGACGAGGCTTGGGAAAATGCTTAAACCAGGTGCAGTAGTTTTGGCAAAAGTCCAGTTTACAGACACTTTTGAGATAAAAAAGAGGCCGGCAGTAATCCTTTTTGAGGAATTTGGAAATGTGGTTGCTGCCGGAATAACAAGCAATGTTGAAATGAAGGGCATTGCCCTGACAAAAAAAGACGGGGCAATAAAAAACAGCGTAATCAAAACAAACTATATCTTTACCCTCACAGAAAAAGCAATTGAAAAGCAGCTGTTCACGCTAAACAAACAGAAAAAACAAGAACTGTACAACGAACTGGAAAAAAAACTCTGCAAGCTGAAAAACAAATAAATGATTCAACGAGTGTCCAAAATACTTGTTTTAGGGTTTTCGGTGGACAGCCGCATGGCAGTAACGGGAAGCAGGAAACATATTATTTAATGAAATATAAATGACTTGTGCAATTCCCAACTTAATATAGAGATTGAAAAGAGAAAAAAGGACGTAGCGTGGATAGGTTTATATTTTTGATTCTTACTGCTGTATTTGGATTTTTATATTTAATTTCTGCAGAAACACCTATTTATTTTTGGAAATCAATTTTTTGGTAGGCTGTAACCATTGTGATTAGTTGCTGCAGCTAGTTAATCCAATCGCTTCCTCCCTTTCTGCACCGCCATTGCATCAGCCAGCACTATTGCCACCATGGCCTCTGCAACCGGAACAACACTTGGGCAGATGCATGGGTCGTGCCTGCCCTCTGCTTTTATTGTTCTGTTTTTGCCCTTTGTGTCAACTGTTTTTTGGGGCATGCTGATTGAGGCAGTTGGCTTAACTGCAATCCTTGCAACAATGTCCTGGCCTGTTGAGATTCCCCCCAGAATGCCGCCTGCGTTGTTGGTCTTGAATTTCACTTGGCCCTTACTCATGAACATTTCGTCGTTGTGCTGCTTGCCGGTCATTTTTGCTGCTTTGAAGCCAGAGCCGAATTCAACTCCCTTAACAGAGCCAATGCTCATTAGTGCTTTGGCGAGCTCGGCATCAAGCTTTGAGAAAACAGGTTCTCCAAGGCCTGGCGGAACGCCTGTTGCAAGAATTTCAACAATTCCTCCAAGACTGTTGCCCTTGCTTCTTGCCTTCAAAATGGCTGCCTCCATTTTCTTTGCAGCTGTTTTGTCAGGGCAGCGCACTGGGTTCTTTTCAATCTGCTTTGCGTCAAAGTGCTTGGCTTCAATTCCAGCAATTTCCTTGCAATAAGCAGTAACCTTGATCCCCTTTTTGCTGAGAATCTTTTTTGCGATTGCCCCGGCGGCAACTCTTGAAACTGTTTCCCTGCCGGAGGAACGGCCTCCGCCCCTGTAATCCCTGATGCCGTATTTTTTCAGGTAAGTGAAGTCAGCGTGCCCTGGCCTGAATAAATCCTTTATCTTCTCGTACTTGCTTGGGTCAGCATCCTTATTCCATACAATCATGCAGATTGGCGTTCCGGTTGTTTTGCCCCTGAAAATGCCGCTCAGGATTTGGATTTTGTCTTCTTCCTTTCGTGAGGTTGTTACCCTGCTCTGGCCCGGCTTTCTTCTGTCCAATTCCCTTTGAATCTCTTTTTCGCTAATGGGCAGGCCTGGTTTTACTCCGTCAATGACTACTCCAACGGCTTTGCCATGGGATTCGCCAAATGTCATTATCTGAAAGCTTTTTCCGAAAACATTGCCAGTCATTTTTCCACCGGAACAAAATTTTCAATTATTTTCAATTAAATTTTGAATTTTTTATTTTATTTTTGCAGCTCCTTTTCAACTATTTCCCTCATAAGCTCAACAGGGGCATTGTGGCCTGTCCAGAGCTGGAACTGGGCTGCTCCCTGCCCTAAAAACATCTCAATTCCCTGAATGGTCTCGCAGCCTGCCCTTTTTGCCTCCCTGATTAACATTGTTTCAATTGGGTTGTACACTACGTCGAATACAAGTAAATCTTTTCTTAATACTGATTTTTCAACAGGCATTTCGTTAGCATTGGGAAACATTCCAACAGGGGTTGCATTGACAAGGATGTCAATTTCAAGGGAATTCAGTTTTTCTGGCTCCAGAGAAGAGCAGCCTGCAGCTGTTGCAACCTCTTTTGCCCTGCCCTGATTTTTGTCTAAGATGGTTACAATTGCTTTCTCCTCCTTTAGGCCAAAGGCAATTGCCCTTCCTGCCCCGCCAGCGCCAAGCAGGGCAACCCTCTTTCCCTTCAATTCGGTTTTTGCTTTGAGAGCATTCATTGCACCGATTACATCTGTGTTGTAGCCTGCGAGCTGCCCGCTCTCATTCACAACTGTGTTCACCGAGCCAATCTTTTCAGCAAGGCTGTCAACATTGTCAACGTGTTTGAGTATCTCCTCTTTGAGTGGCATTGTAACACTGTAACCAACGAAACCAAACAGCTTCATTGCATCAACTGCTTTTGGCACTTGCATAGGCAGCAAATCAAAGGCAAGGTAAACATAGTTCAGCCCAAGTTTCTGAAAAGAAGCATTGTGCATTGCAGGGCTCAGGCTGTGCTCTATAGGGTGGCCGAGTAATGCAATTAGCTTTGTTCTTACGTTAATCATTTGAGCAGCCCTTTTTCAATTCTTCAGCAATTTTAATTTTTTGGTTTTTTTGTTTTGTTTTTTTAATTTTTTTAATTTTTTTGTTTTCCAACCCTTTTGTTTTTAATTTTTAGGTTTTTTGTTTTTTTTGTTTTCCAGCAGTTTGGGTTAATTCTTTTGATTATTTTTTTCTTCCAATTCCTTTCTCATTTCGTCAATGGTTAATTGGCCTGCAGCGCTTTCCTTGCCCTTTTCCAGGGAAGCAAAGGAAAGCAGTGCCCCCAGTTTAATAGACTCTATTCTGCTTTTTCTTCCTTTCGGTCCCATGCAAAACGCAACAATCTGCTTTCCCTGTTTTCTTACAGCAGGAATCAAAGTAAGAACTGTGTGGTTGTCCTGCTCTGAATTTGCAAAGGTAACAATCTTTACCGCATCGCAGGGCAGGGATAGCATGGTGCTGAGAATTCGGAGGAGTTCAGGCAAAGCTGGTGTTCCATTGAAATTGTGGTAGGATAGGATTATGCGGGCATTTCCTTTAGATAATTCAGAGAGGAAACCATTGTCTGCATCTGGGTTGAATTCAACGTCAATATAGGAAGCGCCGAATTCAGATGCTTTTTGAAGAAGGAACAGCCTCTCTGTTTGCTCTGCTCCAACACCGTAGTTTTGGGAACGGTAAGTGACAATAACTGGCTTCTTGCATTGCTCAATCAGCTCTTGCAGGATTGTTTCATTCACTTCTTCGAGAAAATCCAAACGCAGTTCAATTGCATCTGCTTTTTCATTAGCAAGTTTGATGTCAGCTATGGCCTGCTCTGCGGTTGCAGCTGTTATTGGGACGGCAATCATTGCACAACTCATTTTATCTTCTCCTTATAATATTTGCATATTAAAGTTGCAGCTGTTATTGGGACGGCAATCATTGCACAACACCCTTTTTTCTAAGGAAGGATATGATTTCATCCACATTCTGCTGAACTGTTTTTGTACTAGTGTCTGTAACAAAGTTAGCTAAAGAATGGTAAGTTGGATTTCTTTTTTCAAGCATAACTTTTATTTCTTTGAATTCATCATTCAGATTAGTTAGTGCTGGCCTATTTGAATCCCCCTTTATTCTTTGGTAAATAACCTCTGGGGCTGCTTCAAGCAGGACAATAATACCGTTCTCCTTCATTGCATCCGAATTTTGTTTTCGCGTTGGAGCGCCGCCGCCAGTTGCAATAACACAGTTATTATTTGAACAGGCCTCTTTTATTGCCTCTGTTTCCAAATCGCGAAAATGCGGCTCGCCTAGCTGGGAGAATATTTCCGGAATGGAAAGGCCTGTCTTCTTCACAACCATCTTATCTGTATCAAGAAAAGAAAATCCAATCTTTTTTGCAAGTGTTCTAGCAATAACATTTTTCCCTGTTCCCCTGTAGCCTATTACAACAATGTTCAATTTAATTCACCCTAATATAAGTTATCAAGCTCTTTGAAAAAATTTGGGAATGATTTGCCAACGCATTCCTCGTTCTTAATTCTAATGCCATCTACAACAAGGCCTGCAATTGCAAAAGACATTGCCATTCTATGGTCATTGTATGTTTCAATCTCTGCCCCGTGGGGCATGCCTCCCTCAATAATGAGATCATTTCCCCCAACAACAGCGTTAATACCAATTCTCTTTAGTTGGGTTGCTATTGAGTTAAGCCTGTCACATTCCTTGAAGCGGAGGTGGCCAATGTTCTTTATCACTGTTTTGCCCTCTGCAAAGGCTGCAACAACAGCCAAGGGCGGAACAATGTCTGGGTAATCACCTAAATCTGCTTCAAGCCCTTGTAAAATAGAGCCTTCAACAGTAACAGAGCCCTTTTTCCTTTCCACTCTACAGCCCATTTTTTCAAGCAGGTCAAGGAATATCTTGTCTCCCTGCACTGAATTTCGGACAAGGTTCGTTACCCTTACTTTTCCGCCAGTAACAGCTGCAGCTGCAAAAAAGTAAGCAGAGTTGCTGTAGTCCCCTTCAACCTTATAGCGTTTTCCCCTATAGAACTGTCCTGCTTTAACAGAAAACAACGAGTAATTCTTGTTCTTTGCCTCAACACCAAAATTTTTCATTATATCAAGGGTTATATCGATATAGGGCTTGCTCTTTACCTCACTCTCAGCTTGGACTATTACATCATTTTTTGCGTAAGGGGCTGATAAAAGGATTGAGCTGAAGTACTGGCTGCTTACACTGCCTTTCAAGGTGGTTTCGCCTCCATCAAAGGTCTTTCCAAAAACAGCGAGGGGAAAATGGTCATCCTTGTTGGCTGATTCAACTCTCACTCCAAGCATTCTTAAAGCACCAAGTAGGCTTTTAACAGGACGTTCTTTCATTCTATCAGTGCCGGTTATTATAACTTTTCCTTCCGGGCATAAAGCAGCAAGAGAAACCATGAAACGGGCAGTTACCCCGCTGTTTCCAACAAAAACCTCTTTTTCAGGCAAGGAAAGCTCCCCTCCTGTTCCTTGAATAATGACAAGATCATCTTTAACCTCGAATTTTGCACCAAATTGCTGTAGTGCTTCAATTGCAATCATTTGGTCTTCTGCAAGCAATGGCTTCAATAAATGGCTTTCCCCCTTTGCAAGCGCTGCAATAAAGAGAGCTCTAAGTGTATGGGCCTTTGAGGGCGGGGCTTCAAAAACTGCATTTACTTTTTTAACTGGCTTTATTTCAATCATCAGATCTTCCTCCCGACTGCTTCTGCCACTTTTTTCAATTCTGGCATAAGCTGTTTGAATTGCTCTGGTGTCAATTGCTGCCTTTTGTCGCTCAAGGCCTGTTCTGGATTTGGGTGCACTTCAATAATGAGGCCGTCTGCTCCTTCTGCAATTGCCGCTTTGCCTGCAGCTGCAATCAAGGAGCTATTGCCAGTGCTGTGGCTTGGGTCAACTATTACTGGCAGGTGGGTTTTCTGCTTTAGCAGGGCGGTTGAACCAGAGAGAACTGGAAAGCGAAGCTCTGGTTCCGTTGCCCTGATTCCCCTGTTGCACAGGATAAGATTCCTGTTGCCTCCTGCAAGAATGTATTCTGCGGAGTAGAGGAATTCGTTGATGGTAGAAGCAATGCCGTTCTTGAGAATGACCGGCTTGCCGGATTTGCCGACTTCGCGCAGCAGGTTAAAGTTTTGCATGTTCCTTGCGCCAATGCGAAGGATGTCAACGTACTTTGAAACAAGTGGGACGTCTCTGGCATCAATTACCTCTGTTTCAACAACAAGGCCTGTTTCTCTCTTGGCTT
>JAFCFG010000025.1 GCA_017608725.1 Candidatus Iainarchaeum sp. | reverse complement strand
GCAGGGAAAGAGAGGCAGAGGAAAGGAAAACAGCAGAAGCAGTGGGCCAAGCGGAAAAGCAGGCGGAAAAAGAGGCCGAAGCCCTAATTGAAGAATTCAAAAGGGAAGAGAAAAGGCTGCGCAAACTGCTTGAAAAGAACAAGCAGAAGGCATTGGAAAAAGCAGGGAAAGCCTTATTGGAGGCCTAAAAAATGTTCAAGCCTGAAAAGATGTACAGGGCCAGGCTTTTCCTACCTAAAAGAAAGGCCCCTGGTCTGATTGCTGAACTGCACGAAGCAGGAATCTGCCAGTTGAAGGAAGCAGAGGCTGAGCTTGAAAAAGAAGCAAGCGCAGAAGCCCAAAAGCTGGAGGAACTGGCCTTGCAGTTGGATGAGCTTATACAACACTTGGATGAATTCAAGCACATAACGCAGCCAGAGAACATAGTAAAGCAGTTGTTTTTCCCTGAAAAGCCAGGGAAAGCCGAGAAATTCAGGGAAAGCAGTGCCCAGCTCGTTAAAATGGTTGAGGGGACCTTGGGGAAGACAAAGGAAAGGTTCTTTGAACAATACAGGAAATTCAAGCAGCTGCAGAAGCAGATGAGGGAAAACAAGAGTTTGATGGAAACACTGGAAATGCTTCCAAATGTGGCAACAGACATTTTCCAGGAAACTGACAACATCTCTGTTTTTCTTGGTCTAATGAACAAAGGCGGTTTGGCCAAGATTCAAAGTGAACTTGGCAAGAAAGCTGCTTTTGGAATCAAGGAAGTTGATGAAAAAAACCTTCTGCTAGCGGTTTTTGCAAAGCAGGCTGAAAAGGAAGAGATTGCAAAGCTTTTGCACGAAGCAGGATTTGTTGTACTGCACGTTCCCTACAGCAAGAGGAAAACAAGGGAATTGATTTCCGATTACAGGGAACAGAACCTGAAGCTAAACAAAAGGGCAAGGGCAATAAGGGAAAGCCTGACAAAAATGTGGGAGCAGTACAATGAGCAAATTTCCTTCCAGAGAAAAGAGCTTGCAGTATTTTTTGAGAGGGCAAAGGCAATTGAAAAGCTTGGTGCGTCAAATTCCTTCGTCCTTCTGGAAGCATGGCTTCCGGCAAAGAACCTGGAAAAATTCAAAAAGCTTGTGGAGAATAGCTCAGAGCAATACTACTTTGATGTTGATGAAAGAGATGATGCCCCTGCATTGCTGAAAAACCCGGCTATAATAAAACCGTTTGAGATGATTACAGGGCTTTACTCAATGCCAAAATACAGGCACTTTGACCCAACGCCGGTTCTTGCATTCAGCTTTGCACTGTTCTTTGGGTTTATGCTAACTGACTTCTTTTACGGGGTTTTTCTCGCAGGCCTTGCATTCCTTGTCTTTAGGGGAATCGGCAAGTATGATTCAGATTTAAGGCAGTTTGCTTTGCTGCTGATTATTGCCGGAATCTTTACAGCAGTTCTTGGAGCGGCCTTTGGCTCCTATTTTGGAGACTTCTTTCAAAGGCAGGGCATTGAAATGCCAATGCTTCTTGACCCAATGAAACAAACGATGATTGTTATTGGCATTTCGGTTGTGCTTGGAACACTGCATTTGGCAACAGGCCTTACAATGGGCCTCATTGAAAACATGAAACTGGGAAAAGTGCAAGAGGCATTAGCCAAGCAAGGAGTCTGGCTGTTCTTCCTAATTGGAGTAGCATTGCTCTTGCTTGGAGACATTTTCCTGTTAGTTGGAGGGGGCCTTATACTGCTTGCAGTAATAATGCAGGTGACTTTCAGCCTTAAGGAAAGCGGTGCAGTTGTAGGAATTTTAAGTGTATTCGATTTCAGCGGATTTGTAGGGGATGTATTCAGCTACACAAGGCTGACTGCATTGGCTGTTGGAACAGCAGGGATTGCCCTGGCAGTGAACTTCATGGCTGAATTGGCTGTTGAAATGATTCCAGTAATTGGATTGCCAATCGCAATAATCGTTTTCCTGGTGGGGCATCTAATGAACATCATTATGAACGGCCTCGGGTCATTCATTCACACGCTTAGATTGCATTTCTTAGAGTTTTTTCAAAAATTTTACAGCGGGGGGGGCACAGCATATCAGCCATTCCACGCTGTGAGGAAGTAAAGGAGGTGAAAAAATATGCCAGCAACAATCGGAACCTTTCTGGCAGTTGCCGGCGCTGCAATAGCCCTCTGTACAGCTGGTTTGAGCACAGCTATTGGAATTAGGGCAGCAGGAATTGCAGGAGCAGGGGCTGTTTCAGAGAACAAAGAGAACTTCAAGAACGCATTGGTTCTGCAGTCATTGCCGCAAACCCAGACAATCTACGGGTTCATTACAGCGTTGTTCATTGTAATGGGGGCAGGCCTGCTTGGAACAATAAAGGAACTCACTTTCAATGAGGGCCTTGTGTTCATTGGGGCAGGATTAATAGTTGCCCTGACAAGCATTTCGGCAATATTCCAGGGCATGGTTGCATCAGCAGGAATTGCCGCATCAGCCAAGAACCAGGATGCGTTTGTCCCAAGCATTGTTTTTACTGGGCAGGTTGAGACACCAGCTATCTTTGGGTTTATTTGCGCACTGATAGTTTTGGTTGTTGGAATGAATGTTCTGGGTTAAAACGTTCATTCCAATATTTCAATATTGGGTGGTTTTCAAGAATGCAGGTCTATGGAAATCTGGAAGAAGTGAGGAAAGCAATAAATGGTCATTTCGACCGCTTGATAAAAGAAAGGGAAAAGGACAGAGACAACCAGGTAAACCTCCTGTCCAAGCAGTTCAACCAAAGCTTGGAAGAACTCAGGGCAGAGAAGAGAAGGGAGAGAGAAAATGCAGTGAGAAAGGTTAAAGCAAAGGCCCTGAATGAGAGAAAGGCAGCTGCAAAAAGAGACTTTGAAAAAGCAAGGGAAGATATGATAAACAGTGTTCTGCAAGCACTTGAGCAGAAGCTACCGAAGATAGCGAAAAGCAAAGAGTACAGGGCTTTTGTAAAAAAGCATGCTCCAAAGGGAAAATTCACTTTAAAGAAAGGCCAGCTTGGAGTGAAATATGAGTCCAACACAGTTGTCCTAGACTTTGATTTAAGGTCATTGTTTGAATCAAAGCAGGGCCGATTGAGGGAAATAGTGACAAAGGAGTTGTTCGGTGAATGATTGGAACAGAGTTCATTGCACTCAGCAGTGTTGCAGCTGGTTTAACAGTTGTAATGGCTGCAGTGTACAAATTTGTTTCACCAGTGGTTCCTTTCCTTTATGCGAACGCAAAGATAATGGCAAGAAGCAATTACCTGCTGGATGACTCAAAGCAGAGGAACCTCATGCAGGCAAAAAGCCTCAGGGATTTGGGTACGAGGGTTCAAAGCAGTCTGCTAATGCCAGGCATTGAGGGAAAAACAACCTTGAGGGAATTCCACAGCGCGCTGGAAAAAAGCTTTATTGCCAGCGTGAAGGAACTAAGGGAGATGAGTCCAAACAAAATCCACAAGATGTTTGACTCTTACCTGCTGTTCTGGGAGGCCAAGATGCTGAAAACGTTTTACAGGGCACTGTTCTTTGAGCAGAAGGAGCAGTTGGACAGCACCCTTGTTTTCGGGGTTGGAAGCATTGACAGCATGATGCGGCAAAGGCTGAGGGAAGCAAAGAGCATAGCAGATTTAGGGCAGGTGATGAGCAACACTGTTTTCGCTGAGGCATTCAAAAAGCAGCATGAAACCATTGAGGGGGCAGAAACAGCAATTGACAACTGCGTTTTCAAAAATTTTGTTAAAAACATTAAGAAATCAAAGCTGCACGACGGCAAGTACATAATTGAGGCAATTAATATCAGGTTTGATATCCTGAACCTGCTCATGCTGTTGAAGGCAAAGAACAGAAAAACAGAAGCAGGGAAAATAAAAGAGCTATTAATCAAAAACGACAGCCCGTTGTTTAAGAGATTCGATGAACTGATCAAAGCAGAGAGCTTGGATAAGCTGGTTGAATTGTGCGCTGATTTGATTTACGGCAAGGTCTTGGAGCAAAGCCTTGCTGCCCACAAAAAAGACCAGCAGTTAAGCCATTTTGAAATCGGGTTATGGCGCTTTTACAAGAAACTGATTCAAAGGCAGGATTCTATCAGATTGCAGGGGCCTTTCCCAGTGTTCTCCTACCTAACAAAAAAGGAATTCGAGCTCAGAAACCTGGTTGTAATAAGCACAGGGGTTAATGCGGGTTACACCCAACAGCAAATGGAGGAGTTGATTGTATGAGCATGGGCAGGCGAGCGAAGCGGGGACAGCCAATTCGCTCAGGCGAATCGGCTAAAATCACAGACGGATTTTGCTGGCTAATGGAGGCATTGATTGCATGAATTTCACAGCAGGAACTAGTGGAGGGGTTGCATGATTGTTTTTGGAATAAAAAGGTTTGCTTTGGGGCTGAGGTTTGCTGGAATTGCAAAAAGCTATGCTGTAAGCAGCCAAGGGCAGGTGACAGAATTGTTAAAAGATGTAGCAGCAGACGAATTAATAATAGCAAACCAGAGCATTGTGGAAATGGCTCCGGTGTTGCAGAACTATAAAAACCTAATAGTTATTCCTGACAGCCCAGAAGAATTGAGTGGGATGCAGGACTTAAAACAAATAATCAAAAGTGTTGCAGGAGTTGAATTAGAGGTGTTGTGATGGCAAAAAAGGGTAACGGTCAAATCAAAAAAATTGCTGGACCAGTTGTAGTGGGAAAAAACATGCTTGGAAGCAAGATGTACGACGTGGTAAGAGTGGGCAAGGAAAGGCTGCTGGGAGAAATAATCCAGTTGCATGGAGACAAGGCAACCATTCAGGTTTATGAGGACACAAATGGAGTAAGGCCCAATGAACCAATAGAGGGAACAGGGCATCCACTCATGCTGCAGCTTGGCCCAGGGCTGTTGAACAACATGTTTGACGGAATAGCAAGGCCCTTGGAGAAAATCAGCGATGTAAGCGGGGACTTTATTGGCAGGGGCATTGATGTGCCGACACTTGATTTGAAGAGAAAGCACGATTTCAAAGCAAGGGCAAAGAAAGGCCAGCAGGTGAAGGCTGCTGAGGTAATTGGAACAGTGCAGGAAACAGAGGGCATTGAACACAGGATAATGGTTCCAAACGGCATTGAAGGAAAACTGGTTGAAATATATGAGGGCAAGAAAACGGTTGAGGAAACAATAGCTATTGTAAGCACAAAGCAGGGAAAAAAGAGCTTGAAGATGTACCAAGAATGGCCGGTTAGGATAGCAAGGCCGTTGAAGGAAAAGCTTGCACCAAACGTTCCACTTTTAACAGGCCAAAGGGTATTTGACTTCTTCTTCCCAATTGGAAAGGGAGGCGTAGCAGCAATTCCAGGGCCTTTTGGAGCAGGAAAAACAGTTTCACAACACCAACTGGCAAAGTGGTCAGACGCAGAGATAATAATCTACGTTGGCTGCGGGGAAAGGGGCAATGAGATGACTGAGGTTTTGAAGGAATTGCCGGAATTGACTGACCCAAAAACAGGCAGGCCATTGATGGAGCGAACTGTTTTGATTGCAAACACCTCTAATATGCCGGTTGCGGCAAGAGAGGCAAGCGTTTACACAGGCGTTACAATAGCAGAGTACTTCAGGGACCAAGGCTACAATGTTGCAATGATGGCTGATTCAACCTCAAGATGGGCAGAGGCAATGAGGGAAATCAGCTCCAGGCTGGAGGAAATGCCGGGAGAAGAAGGCTATCCAGCATACCTTGCATCAAGGCTAGCGCAGTTCTATGAAAGAAGCGGCAGGGGAATAAATTTGAACGGAAGCAGCGGCAGTGTTTCAATTATTGGGGCAGTTAGCCCGCCGGGAGGAGACTTTTCAGAGCCAGTAACGCAGAACACATTGAGAATTACAAAGGTGTTTTGGGCCTTGGACGCGCCGCTTGCATACAGAAGGCACTTTCCCGCAATAAACTGGCTGACATCCTATTCGCTGTACACAGGTGCCCTTGACAAATACTTCTCAAAGCATGTTTCAAAGGACTTCCCTGTTTTGAGGGCAAAAGCAATGGCAATACTGCAAAAAGAGGCAGAGTTGCAGGAAATAGTCCAGCTGATTGGGCCAGATGCATTACCAGAGACGGACAAGCTTTACCTGTTCACTGCAAAAAGCATCAGGGAGGATTTCCTGCAGCAGAACGCATACCACGATGTAGATAGCTACTGCAGCATAAAAAAGCAGTATGCTATGATGAAGACAATTCTTGGCCTATTTGATTCATGCCAGCAGCTGGTTGAGAAGGGAGTGAAGGTAGCAGAGCTGAGAAAGATGGCAGCAAATGAGAGGATTGCAAGAATGAAATACGAAAAGAATTTCGAAAAAGAAATAAAGGCAATTAATGAGGAGATTGAAAGGGAGTTAAGGGGCATTAAAATTCCTGCAGCAGTGGCAGCCGGAGGTGATGTAGAATGATAAAGGAATACAAAAGCGTTACAGAAATCAAGGGGCCATTGCTTGTTGTTGAAAAGATAGAGAATGTTGCATATGGCGAACTTGTTAAAGTGAAAATTGCCTCCGGGGAAACAAGGCTGGGCCAGGTTTTGGAGGTAAGTGAGGACAAGGCAGTTGTCCAGATGTTTGAAAGCCCACAGGGCATTGACGTTGATTCTGCAAGAGTGCGATTTGTAGGCGAAACAATGAAAATTTCAGTAAGCAGGGAAATGCTTGGCAGGGTTTTTAACGGGACAGGAAAGCCGATTGACAATGGTCCAGAAATTTTGGCAGAGAAAAGGCTGGATATAACAGGTCAGGCAATCAACCCAAACACAAGGCACCATCCAGAGGACTTTATTCAAACAGGGGTTTCAACAATTGATTTAAACAACACTTTGGTAAGAGGCCAGAAGCTTCCAATCTTTTCAGGTTCTGGGCTGCCGCACAACCAACTGGCAGCACAAATTGCAAGGCAGGCAACAGTAAGGGGCAAGGAAAGCTTTGCCGTTATCTTTGTTGCAATGGGGATAACAAACGAGGAAGCACTGTTCTTCCAGAATGAATTCAAGGCAACAGGCGCATCAGAGAATGCTGTTTTGTTCCTGAACCTTGCAGATGACCCAGTGATTGAGAGAATTATCACTCCCAGGATTGCTTTGACAACAGCGGAATACCTTGCATACGAGCACGACATGCATGTTTTGGTGATTCTGACAGACATGACCAACTACTGTGAGGCACTGAGGGAAATTAGTGCTGCAAGAAACGAGGTGCCGGGCAGAAGAGGCTACCCGGGATACATGTACACAGACCTTGCAACAATCTATGAGAGGGCAGGGAAGATAAAAGGCAGGGATGGTTCAATTACACAGATTCCAATACTTACAATGCCTGATGATGACATAACGCATCCGATTGCAGACCTAACTGGTTACATTACCGAGGGCCAGTTTGTTCTAAGCAGGGATTTGCACAGAAAAAACATTTACCCCCCAGTGGACATACTGCCTTCTCTAAGCAGGCTGATGAAGAACGGGATTGGAAAAGGGAAAACAAGGGAAGACCATGCAAATGTTTCCGACCAATTATATGCAAGCTATGCCCATGGAAGGGAATTGCGTGATTTGGTTGCAGTAATTGGAGAGGAAAGCCTGGACGAATTGGACAAGCTTTATTTGCGTTTTGCTGATGAATTTGAGGGAACCTTTGTAAAGCAGGGAGCAGATGAGAACAGGTCCATTGAACAAACTTTGGATAAGGCCTGGAATTTACTGAATATGCTGCCTGAAGCCGAGCTGAAGAGAATTGACAAGCAGTTTATTGACAAATACCACCCAAAGAGAGTAAAAGGGGGCAAGGACAAGAAGCCAATTGCTGAGGCAATGCACCCAGAGTACGCAGCCGAGCTATTGCCGGGAAGCAGCCTTGACACAAGCATTGCTGTAAAGGGAAAGAAGAAAAAGAAGCGAGTGTGAATTTAGGAATTTAAAATGAGCAGAAATGATTCAAAAAGAGTGAATTGAATTAAGTGTTTTGAAAGAAGGGTTTTGAAATGAGCAGTTTGGGGAAAAACAAGAATTTCTTGGGGGAGTGAATTGAAATGAGCAGCCTGAAAGCAACAAGAATGAATCTGCTCATCACAAAGAGAAAGCTAAAGCTAGCCAAGAGAGGCCACAAGCTTTTGAAGGAGAAGCGAGACGCACTTGTTGTAGAGTTCTTTGCTGTTCTGAGGGAGATTAAGGAATTGAGGAAGGAGATGGGAGACAAGCTATTGCAGGCAGAACACAAGTTTGAGAGAGCCCAAGCAATTCAAGGAAGCGTTGACATTGAAAGGCTTGCCTTGGGCGCCGGCTCAGCTGTTGAAATAGAGCTTTCCCAGAGAAACATCATGGGCGTTGAAATCGCAAGCGTTAGGGAAATAAAAGGAGAAGCCCAGTGGCATGGCTACTTTGAATCAAGTGTTGAATTGGATGGGGCTATTGCCCTTTACAGGGAGCTCCTGCCTGTTTTCTTAAAGCTTGCTTTGAAGCAGCTGTCTTTGAGCAGGCTTGCTGAAGAGGTCAAGAGAACGAAGAGGAAAGTTAATTCGCTGGAGTACAGCATTATCCCAAGGTTGGAGTATGCAAAGGACTTCATTTCATTCAAGCTTGAGGAATTTGAGAGAGAAAACTTTATCAGGTTGAAGAAGATTAAGGAAAAGGCAGAGAGGGGAGCCTCATGAAAACAGCGGAGGAAAAACTGCGGGCAGACGAAAAATTCTACTTGCTTGTCAATTATGCAATGCTTGCAGCAACCCTCACAATAATCCTTGGCGGGCTTATTGCCCTTGCAGTGCTGGTTCTAAACATGGGTTTGCTGTGAGGGGAAAGGATAAATAGAGGTTTGAACTTTACTTAAAGTAATGGGATGGTTTCTCTCGTTTGTCATTTTGCTGGTTGCCATACTGCTGTCTGTTGCCTTTCTCTCACCAAGAAACGTTGACTTTGAAGAGTGCAGTGAAAAAACAGCTCAAAAGCTGGATGAGATGAAGCTTGCTTTGGAGAGGGTAAGTGCAGGAAGCAATGAGGAAGTTGATTTTCATTTAAGCGGCTGCTTTGATGAAGAGAGGGAAGCTGTTTGGATTGAAACAAACGCTTACAGAAACGAGTGCAAGATGTACTGCGAGCCAGACAAGTGGCCCTACGGGGTTGGAACCATTTTTCCCTGTGCTCTGCTGACCTACAGGAACAGTGACAGGTACCTTGTCACACTGAAAAGGTGTGTGGAGATTCCCCCAGACACTGTTTTTCCGTCAAGG
>JAFCFG010000024.1 GCA_017608725.1 Candidatus Iainarchaeum sp. | reverse complement strand
AACCGCAGTTGCTGTTGCAAAGGAACTGCAGAAGCAAGGTGTTTTGATTAGTGAGAAGGCAATTAGGGAAGGCCTTGTCAATGCAAAATGGCCAGGCAGGTTTCAGATAGCCAAGAAAAACCCAACTGTAATATTTGATTGCGCTCACAACCCTGCCTGCGCCTTTGTCCTTTCAAAGGCATTCAAAGAGCAATTCCCTGGGAAGAGGGCATTGCTTGTTATTGGGATCAGCGAGGACAAAAACGCTGCTGGCATGGCAAAACTCTTGAAGCCAATAGCAGAAAGGGTTTTTGTTACTGCTGCAAAGCACAGGGCAATGGAACCAAAAAAGCTTGCAAACCAATTCCAAAGGCTTTCAACTGAAACAGAAATTGTCCAAGGGGTTGGAAATGCGGTAAGAAACGCCATTAAGAGCGCTGCAAAAAGCGACGTAGTGCTTGTAACAGGCAGCTGCTTTGTTGTCGGAGAGGCAATGAAACTTCTTAAGCAGGGTGTCGAATACTTTTAAGCTTAGTCCCATTAATTCCCTCCAATTCCAGAGATATTAGGCAGCCTTTTAAGCACTAAGGTTAGCTTTTTAAAGATTTGAGCATTCTCTTTCTTCATGCTTTCAGTGGAAAAGAAAACAAATTTTCTGCTTGCCCTCTTTGTTGGTTGTTTGATTACAGCAAACTTGATTGGGCTGAAGATAGCAGACTTTGGCTTGTTTGAGGCAAGTGTTGGCATTCTTGTTTTTCCAATACTTTTTCTTATAACTGATATTGTTGAGGAGGTGCATGGAAAGGAGAAGGCAAAGGAGTTTGTTTACGCTGGCCTGGGTGTGTTGGTAATTGTTCTGTTTGTTACAGCTATTGCCGTTTTGTTGCCTGCTGCTGAAAGAAGCTTTGTTTCAGATGAAGAGTATGCAAATATTTTTGGAACAACCCTGAGAATATTTGCCGCATCAATAATTGGATTTTTCTTCTCCCAAATGCATGATGTTTGGGCATTCAACTTTTGGAAGAAGAAAACAGGGGGAAAGTTTTTGTGGCTGAGGAACAATGCAAGTACAATTATTTCTCAATTCATTGACACAACTTTGTTTATGTTCATTGCGTTCTACGCTGTCTCACCAAAATTCACTGCAGATTATATCTTTGTTTTAATAATCCCCTATTGGCTGATAAAAGTCATGTTTGCATTATTTGACACTCCGTTCTGTTATCTTGGCGTGAAATGGCTTAGGGGCAAGGCTGTTGAACAGCCTTAAATTTAATGCATTAATTTGGCCTTTGGAACGAAAGCCGTTCAACAGCCCAGGGGCAAGCAGGGAAAGCTATTTATTTGATGAGAATAACAATTTGTATAGTGCTTTTTATGAAAATCAGAAAATTCGGGGCAAGGCTTAGAATCCTTCTGGAAAAATCTGCTAAGAAAAAAAGGGCCTGTGTCAAAAAACAAAAGCCTGCTATTAGCTTTGAATTTGACAGCTCTTTTTACACTACCGGCCTGGGGGAAAAACTAAAAGCCCCTGCAAAATCTATTTTAAGCAGGGCATTAAGGCAGATTCCTTTAAACCCAGCACTCAAATCAGAAGTAGAAAGCCTAATGATTCAAAGGATTGACCTGGCTTTAAAGCTTCCCCTCACTTTAAAACTTGAAAAAAAACGCCAGAGGAATCTCAGAAAAATTGATATTCAAGTATACAATCTGATAGCAGGAGCAAAGGGCAAGGCTGAAGCAGAAAGGTTTGCAGGGCTTGTGAGGAAGTACAGCATACTTGAAGCTCAAAAGCGCAGCAGGGAATTGGCTGGAAAAGGAAGCACTGGAAAAGCCAACAATAATCTTTTAATGGCTTAAGCCCTAATTCTATTGTCTTTTTTTTGGGGTATGGCAATGTATGAGATGCACCTTGATTATTTGAAGCAGTCAGACAAGGCTGTTTACGATGCGATTATTGCGGAAAAAGAAAGGCAGATGAACGGAATTGAACTCATTCCCTCGGAAAATCTGGTAAGTCAGGCCGTTTTGGAGGCAATGGGTTCTGTTCCCACCAATAAATACAGTGAGGGTTACCCCCACAAGAGATATTACGGGGGAAACGAGGTAATTGACGTAATTGAGGATTTGGCAATTAAAAGGTGCAAAAAGCTGTTCAACGCAGAGCATGTAAACGTTCAACCCCTATCAGGGAGCCCTGCTAATATGGCTGTCTACTACGCAATAATGAACCTGAAAGATACCTTTATGGGGATGAAATTAACAGAGGGCGGCCATTTAACACACGGACACCCGGTTAATTTTTCAGGAAAGCTCTACAACTGCGTTCAATACGGCGTAGACAGCGAAACTGAAAGGCTGGACTATGATGCAATTGAAAAACAGGCAAGGGAAATAAAGCCAAAGCTTATTTTAAGCGGTTACACTGCCTACCCAAGAGAAATTGACTTCAAGCGCTTTAGGGAGATATGTGATAGGGTCGGGGCATTTTGCATGGCTGACATTGCTCACATTGCTGGTTTGTGTGCCGGTGGTGCGCACGAAAACCCTGTTCCATACTTTGACGCGGTTACAACAACTACGCACAAGACACTTAGGGGCC
Organism: Candidatus Iainarchaeum sp.; assembly: GCA_017608725.1. Classification (GTDB taxonomy): domain Archaea; phylum Iainarchaeota; class Iainarchaeia; order Iainarchaeales; genus JAFGDB01. The sequence continues at coordinate 6,683 of JAFCFG010000024.1, read as the reverse complement.
CAAGGGGGGCCATAATAATGTGCAAGGAGGAGTTTGCTGAAAAGATTGACAAAGCTGTTTTTCCTGGGCTGCAGGGAGGCCCACACGACCACACCACGGCAGCAAAGGCTGTTTGCTTTGAGGAAGCGTTGAAGCCAAGTTTCAAGCAGTATGCACATCAGATTGTTAAAAATGCAAAGGCTCTTGCAGAGGAGCTCATGAGGAAGGGCTTGAGGATTGTGAGCAATGGAACAGACAACCACCTGATGCTGGTCGATGTTTTCAAGAGCAAGGGTTTGACTGGAAAGGAGGCAGAGCACACTTTGGAAACTGCAGGGATTTACTGCAACAAGAACACTATTCCCTTTGACAAGAGGACTCCCTGGGACCCGAGCGGCATAAGGATTGGCACCCCTGTCCTTACAACAAGGGGAATGAAGGAAAGCGAGATGAAGGAGGTTGCAAGCTTCATTATAAAGGCATTGGACAATCATAACAACACTGGAAAGCTTGAGGGCATTAAAAGGGATGTAAAGGCATTCTGTGACCAATTCCCCTTCTATAAGTGATTTTATGCCAGCTCAGATAATTGACGGGCACAGCATTTCCAGTGCTGTGGTTGAAGAAACAAAGAAAGAGCTGACTAAAGTGCAGCAGCTGGGCATAAAGCCAGCCCTTGCTGTTGTCTTAGTTGGAAAGAACCCTGCAAGCGAACTCTATGTTAAGAAAAAGAAGAAGCTCTGCGAACAGCTTGGCATTGGGTTTGAATTGCACAGGTGCAAGGAAAGCACCAAGGAAGAGGAATTGAAAGCTGTTATAAACGAGTTGAATTTCAAACACACTGTCCATGGCATTCTCGTTCAATTGCCTTTGCCCAAGCACTTAAACCGGGAAAGCATACTAAACAGTATTTCTCCGCTGAAGGATGTTGATGGTTTCACTGCAGTTAACCTTGGGATGCTACTGTACGGAAAAGAGGGTTTTGCAGCATGCACTGCAAAGGGGGTTATAAATCTTATTGAGAGCACTGGAAAGGAAATAGAGAGCAGTAATGTTTGCATTGTAAACCACAGCATTGTTGTTGGCAGGCCACTTGCAATGATGCTGTTGAACAGGAACGCAACGGTTGCAATCTGCCATGAATTCACCAGGAAACTTCCTGAACACACAAAAAAAGCAGATATTCTTGTAACAGCGGTTGGAAAGCCAGGGCTGATAAAGGCTCAGATGGTTAAAAAAGGGGCTGTTGTAATTGACGCAGGCATTGCAAAAGTGAAGGGAAAGCTTGTGGGAGATGTTGATTTTGAAAAAGTGAAAGAGGTTGCTTCCTTTATTTCACCTGTTCCAGGCGGGGTTGGCCCAATGACTGTTGCATGCTTGATGGCAAATACAGTGAAAGCGGCTGCTCTGCAAAAAAGCCAGCAACCAGATCAAAAGAGCTCTGCAGCTTTGTAACTGCTTCTGACAAGCGGGCCTGCTAAAACTTTTTTGAAGCCCTTTTTTAGCGCAATTTTTTTATATTCCTCAAATTGCACTGGTTTAATGAACCGGACAACAGGCAATGCCTGTTTTGTTGGCTGCAGGTACTGCCCCATAGTAAGGAAGTCAACTTTGGCATTGAGCAGGTCGTCCATTGCTTTCAGGATTTCTTCCCTTTTTTCGCCCAAACCAAGCATGATTGAACTTTTTGTTAGAATGTTGGGGTTTAATTTTTTCACTTTTCTCAGAACATCCAATGATTGCTTGTAGGATGCCCTTGCATCCCTTGCAGTGCTTTGCAATCTTTCAACAACCTCAAGGTTGTGGCCAACTGCATCCGGCTCTGCTTCAACAATCTTGCGCAGGCACTTGTAGCTGCCTTGAAAGTCCGGAATAAGCGCTTCAACCCTTGCGCCAACTTGCTTCACTGCCCTAATGCACCTGCCAAAATGCCCAGAGCCAAAATCAGGCAGGTCATCCCTGTCAACGCTTGTGAGAACAGCGCAGCTCAAACCAAATTCTTTCACTGTTTGGGCAATCTTTTCGGGTTCCCTGCTGTCAAGCTCCTGGCCCTGCCTTGCGCTTTGAACAGCGCAGAACAAGCAGTTCCTTGTGCAGACAGGGCCCAGAATGAGGAATGTTGCTGTGCCAGAATTCCAGCATTCTGCCCTGTTTGGGCAGAGTGCTTCCTCGCAGACGGTGTGCAGGCTGCCTGCATGCAGCGCATTTCTCACTCTCTTGAATTCAGTGCCTGCCCCGATTTTCACCTTAAGCCAGGCCGGTTTCGGCATTTTTAAAGCCCCCAAATTTCTCCAGTAAAAACTGTTTGAATTTTTTGTAATCACCCGGCATTGCGCAATTTTTCTCCCGGAATTTCTGCAAGCAAAAAGCTAGGCCCTGAATAAGGGCATGGTTAAATGAAACACTGGGCAAACCTCTGTTCCTGCTATAATATCTTATTGCTTCCATCTCAAATTAAGCTCCCTTGCTGCTTTAACTGCATCCAATCTCTTTACAGGCATTTTGTGCGGAGCCTCCCTAACTACTTCTGCATTTCTTTCCGCTTCTTCCTTTATTTTAACCATTGCATCTGCAAACCTGTCCAGAGTTTCTTTGCTTTCAGATTCAGTTGGCTCAATCATGATGGCCCCTTTTACAATCAGTGGAAAGTAAACTGTTGGAGGGTGAAAGCCGTAGTCCATTAACCTCTTTGCAATGTCGTTTGCAGTAACATTGTTTGGCATATGCCTGTCGCTTATAACGAATTCATGCATGCAGCGCCTTTTGAACGGCAGGTGATAGTGCTTTTGCAGTTTGCTCTGCAAGTAGTTTGCGTTCAAAACAGCGTTCTCTGCTATTTCCTCTAAACCATCTGGGCCAATTGCCTTTAGATAGGTGTAGGCCTTTACCATTACACCAAAGTTTCCATAGAAAGAACGCACTTTTCCAATGCTGTCCTCTCCACTGTAATCAAACTCATAGCTCTGGCCTCTCTTTTCAACCAATGGCCTTGGCAGGAATGGAACAAGCTTTTCTATCGCGCCAACCGGCCCACTGCCCGGGCCTCCTCCGCCGTGAGGTGTTGAAAAGGTCTTGTGCAGGTTCAAGTGCATTATGTCAATTCCCAAATCAGCTGGCTTGCATTTGCCAAGCAGTGCATTCATGTTTGCCCCATCGCCGTAAACAAAGCCGCCTTTTTTGTGGACTATCTCACAGACCTCTGTTATGTCCTTTTCAAAAAGGCCAAGCGTGTTTGGGTTTGTTATCATTATTGCTGCAACTTCTTCATCCACTTTCTCTTTCAAATCATCTAAGTCAATGTTTCCCCTGCTGTTGGATTTTACTTTTATTGATTCAAAGCCGCACATTGAAACACTGGCAGGGTTTGTCCCGTGTGCTGAATCCGGAACAAGAACCTTTGTCCTTTTTTGGGCTTTTTTCTTAAAGTAGGCCTGAATCATCATTATTCCGGTTAGTTCACCGTGGGCTCCGGCAGCAGGTTGCAGGCTAAACCGGGAGAAGCCGCAGATTTCCTTAAGCATTCTCTCCAGTTCATACATCAATTGCAGTGCACCCTGCACTGTTTCCAAAGGCTGCAGGGGATGTATTTGAGTAAAGCCATCCAACTTTGCCGCTTCCTCACAGACTTTTGGGTTGTACTTCATTGTACAGCTTCCCAGGGGATAGAAGCCGTTGTCTACTCCAAAGTTTAACCTGCTTAATGCAGTGTAATGTCTTATCACCACTGGCTCAGCCAGATTCCTGCCCTTTTCAAACAGCAGCTTCATTTTTCTTCCTCCAATGCAGCGGCAAGTTTATCTATCTCTTCCCTGCTATTCATCTCTGTTGCGGTTACAAGAGCACAGTCCTTTAGTTTAGGGAACCTGTCTTCAAGCAGCAGGCCAAAAACAATCCCTTTGCTGAGCAGTTTCTTGTGCAGCTCTTTAATGCCTGGTTTCTTTACAACAAACTCGTTGAAGAAGCTTTTTCCAAAGGGAAGGCTAAAGCCCTTCTCCCGCAGCATTCCTGCTAGGTAGAGTGCATTCCCGTGGTTTTCCTCTGCAATTTCTTTCAGGCCCTTTTCTCCAACTGTTGCAAGGTAAACAGTTGCTGCAAGTGCACCCAGTGCCTGATTTGTGCAGATGTTGCTGCTTGCTTTTTCCCTCCTTATGTGTTGTTCTCTTGCTTGCAGGGTCAGAATGAAGCCTTGTTTTCCATCAGAGTCAACTGTTTTGCCCACAAGCCTGCCTGGCAATTGCCTCACATACTGCTGTTTGCATGCTATAACGCCGGCTGCTGGACCACCAAAGCTCATGCTGTTGCCAAAGCTCTGAACATCAGCTGAAACAATGTCAGCATCCGCCATTTTAAGCAGGGGAAGGAATGCTAGGGACAAAGCTTCTGCAACAGCAACAATTAACAATGCGTTTTTTGCATGCACTTTTTTCTCAATCTCCTTCAGATTTTCAATGCATCCGAAGAAATTTGGTTGCTGCACAATGAGGCAGGCGGTTTTCTCGTCAATTTCCCTTTCCAATTCAGCCAATTCAATTTCTTTCAACTCAAGGCCGTTCGCTTTTGCATATGTTTTTGCAACTTCAAGGTATTCTGGGTTCAGGCTTTTTGCAACCAGTACTTTGTTTTTGCCCTTTATGTTTTTTGCCATTATAATTGCTTCTGCTGTGGCTGTTGCGCCATCATAAATGCTTGCGTTTGCTGCATCAAGACCGGTAAGCATGCAAATCATTGTTTGCCATTCATAGATTGCTTGCAAAATACCCTGACTTGTTTCAGCTTGGTATGGCGTGTAAGCAGTGTAGAACTCGCTTCTCCCAGTTATTGCAGGCACGGTTGCAGGAATGAAGTGGTTGTAGCAGCCCCCTCCCAGGAAAAGGCTGAGCTGCCTGTTTGTCTTGTTTTTCTGCCCCAAGGATTCAAGTTGCTTCCTTAAATCCTTTTCACTCAGGGAATTGGGCAAAGCAAGGCTGTTTTCAATCAACGCTTGTTTTGGTATGTCAACGAACAAGTCTTTAATGGATTTGGCTCCAATTTCCTTCAACATCTCTTTTTTGTTTGCATCGTTGTTTGCTATAAAGCGCACACAGCCGCCCCCTCAGGAAGAAATAATCCAGTTAGTCTTTCTTTTCTTCGTCCTCAACAAATGCATCATATTGCTTGCTGTCCATTAATTCATTCAATTCATCTTTGTTGCTTAGCTTTATCTTTGCAATCCAACTGTTGTAAGGGTCTTTGTTTAACATCTCTGGTTTCTCTTCGATTTTCGTATTGACTTCAACTATTTCTCCGCTTACTGGTGCGAATACATCGCTTACACTCTTCACGCTTTCAACAGAGCACATTGGCTTGCATCGCTCTACCTTCTGGCCAACTTTTGGCAGTTCAATAAAAACAACGTCAGTAAGGCTTTTCTGAGCGTAATCTGTTATTCCAACTACTGCTATGTCTCCCTCTATTTTGCACCACTCATGCTCTTTTGAATATTTCTTATCACTTGGGCTTGCCATTAAAATCACCTCTTATAAAATGGGGTTTCAACGACTTTCGCCTTTACTTTTTTGCCCCTTATATCCACTTCAAACCCTTTTCCCGGTTCAGAAAACTCTGACCCAATATATCCTAGCCCAATACTCTTTTTTAATGTTGGCGAAAAGCTGCCGCTTGTTACCACGCCAATTTCCTGGCTGTTATTTAGGATGTGGTGGCCTTGCCTTGCAATGCCTTTCTCCGCCAATTCAAATCCAACCAGATTTTGCCCTGTTCCCCTGCTTCGTTGCTTTTCCAGTTCCTCTTTCCCCAGGAATTGTTTTTCCCAATTAATCAATTTTTTGTAGGGGCTCTGCAGCAGGCTGTGTTTTTCGTCTATGTCCGCCCCATACAATAGCATGCCTGCCTCTAACCTCAGGGTGTCCCTTGCTGCAAGGCCGCAGGGCAAAAGCACATCTTGCTTTCCTGCTTTCAACAGGGCATTCCAAAGACCAGTTGCCTTCTCCCCTGAAAAGTACAATTCAAACCCGTCCTCGCCAGTGTAGCCGCTTCTGCTTACAACGCATGGAATGCCGCTGACCCTTAGTTCTTTAAATTGGTAGTATTTTATTTCACTCAAATTCTCTTCAGCAAGCCCCTGCAAAATCAATTCAGCCCTTGGGCCCTGCAAATCAAGCTTTGCTGTTTCAGACCTCAGGCCGGAAACCTTTACGTCAAAATGCCGTGCATTTTCCTGAATCCAGCTGAAATCCTTTTCATACTGCGACCCATTAACAACAACCCAAAATTTTTCTTCACTGAACTTGTAAACAGTGAGGTCATCCAATATGCAGCCTTGGAGATTGCACATTACTGCTAGCCTCATTTGCCCAGGCTTCATTTTCGAGATGTCCCTTATAAGCAGCAGTTGAAGCAGGTTTTCCGCGTCCTTCCCCTCTATTTGGATTTCGCCCATGTGGCTTGTGTCAAACAGGCCAGCGCTTTTTCTCACCGTATTGTGCTCTGCTACTGGCGTACTATAGTATAGAGGCAGCTGCCAGCTGTAGAAATCGATTATTTTTGCATTCATACTGGTATGTAGCTTAAAAAGCTGGGTTTTATTTGGCATTGCAATTATAATGGGACAAAAAAGGATTAAAGAGGATTGTTGAGGCTAGTTTTGCTTTAAAAGCCCCTTCTCTTTCAATGCTGCCTCAATTTTTTCCCTGTCAAAGCCCTCT
>JAFCFG010000023.1 GCA_017608725.1 Candidatus Iainarchaeum sp. | reverse complement strand
CTGCCAAAAGGGAAAACTGTTGAGGAAATCGCTGAAATAATAAGGGATGTAACAAGCAGGAAAATAAACTCTGTTATAAACGAAATATGCGACAAACCAGAATTTGAACCAAAGGATAAAAAGGAACTGAAACAGTTCTGCAAGGTTTACGCCCTGAGAAAATCATTGATGGAACTTGGCCTAAGCGTTGACTACAGCTCTGTTGAGGTGCCAGGAATGAGCAGGCTGAAGAAGACAAAGGTTTAATAATAGAAAAAACGATTTGTTTCCAGAATGGATCCAATTTCAACCATAAACCAGCTGGATATAACTTACCTGCAGGCAATTCAATCAATTGCTAATCCGGCCTTAACCCAGCTAATGCTGTTCATTACATTTCTTGGAAACCCAATTTTCTTCATCCTAGTTGTTGCCTTTGCCTACTGGACTGGGGAGGAAAACAGGGCATTCTTTCTAATGAACCTAATAGTGTTCAGCGCTGCAGTTGCAGGCTTGTTGAAATTTGCTGTTGCAAGGCCAAGGCCCTCCGCTGGCTTCTTTCAGGTGCTTGCAACTGACTCATACCTTTCACACAGCTTTCCAAGCGGGCATGCAACAATGATTGCAGCAGCCTTCTCATATTCCTGCAGTTTCATTAAAAAAAATCTGAGAATCCTCTTTGTTTTGGTTGTTGCAGCTGTTGCATTCAGCAGGTTATACCTGGGCATGCACTTCCCCTCTGATGTAACTGCAGGAATTCTCCTCGGACTGGTGATTGGAAAAGCCAATTTTGTTGCAAGAAACAGGCTATTCCACAGGAATTTCAGGCCATCAAAGCTAGAGGACGAGGCTGCACTTATTGCCCTGCTTGCAGTTGCTGTTCTCGGGCTTGTTTTCCTGCAGCAAGTGCCCTTGGCAGCCGCCCTAATTGGATTCTACATCGGGTTTTTCCTGTTCAAGGAAATGGATTTGAAGCAAACCAAGCTGACTGGGAAGAGCATTGCATTAAAACAAGGGGCCGGGTTTGCGTTCCTTGTGGGGGTCTTCATTGCCACAAAGGATTTTTGGGTTGGAAACATGCATGTAACCAGCGCAGAGCAATTCCTCCTCTACCTGATTGGCGGGTTCTGGATTTCCTGGGCATACCCTGTTCTGGTCGAAAGGCTGCTTGGCTTGAAAAAAACAATAGATTAATATAAATTCGCTGACTAAATTAAATAACGCAGGCACATTCTATCGAGCTCCCAAAGGGAGCGAAGATAGTATAACTCCCATCCGAAGTTTGTCGGATCCTGCCTTAGCTCAGCAGTTAGAGCGCTCGGCTGTAGACGGCCTTTTCTTGAAAAAGAAAAGCCCGGGGAAATGAAGCAATTGCTTCGCAATTGCATTTTGCCCCTGGCCAAAGAAAAGGGATTGGAAACCAGCCTCAAAAGCTGGCGTGCCAAATGACCGGTTAGTGCGAGCCCCTTAGGGCGAGCAAGTCGGATTGCCAAAGGCAATTGGGCCTGCACTGGCCGGGCGTGACGGCCACCGAGAGGTCCCCGGTGCAAATCCGGGAGGCGGGATTAACACAATCACGCTGGACGGCAGTATATTTATAAACTGTTTACACTACAATATATTGTATGACAAAGTTGCTTGTTATTAGCGATAGCAGTTCTTTGATTATTGGAACTAAAGCAGGCTTGCTGGATGCAATGTGTGAGGAATTTCGGGTTGAAATCCCTGAAAAGGTTTTTGAAGAAACAGTCGTGGCAGGAAAAGAGTTGCAAAAAATTGATGCGCTAAAGATTGAAGAAGCGATTGAAGAGAACAAAGTAGTAGTTAAAAAAACAAAGCCGTTGAAAGAAGGCAAAGTAGCCAAGCAGCTCAGCCAACTTAATTTGGATGAAGGAGAAATGGATGCAATAAAGCTCTATATTCAAGCAAACGCAAAATTGCTGTTAGCCGATGACAGGCAAGCAATAAACGCGGCCAAGTTGCTTGAAATAAACTGGGCAACAATTCCGGACATTATAGTTGGATTTGCTGAAAGGAAAAAAATTTCAAAAGAAGAGGCGTTAGAAGCATTAAAAATAGCCCAAAGGGAAGGAAGATACAAACTTGATTTTGTTATTAAAGCATTTAATAAAATTGAAAAACTCAAAGGAGGGAAAAAATGAAAACAGAACTCGTTTCCGCAAGATTCGAAAAAAAGGACGCTGCGCTAATAGAAGAAGTCGCCAGAGAAGAAAAAACAGACAAAACAACTGCCCTAAAAAGAATATTTGTACTTGGCGCAAAACAATACAAACTCGAAAAAGCAATAAAACAATACCAAGAAGGGAAGATAAGCATAGGCAAAGCAGCAGAAAACGCTGAAATAAGCCTCTGGGAAATAATGGACAAACTAAAAGAAAGAAATATAGCAAACCCCCTAAGCGAAGAAGAATTCAAAGAAGGACTGAAAAACCTTGAAAAGGTTTGGAAATGAACATTTGAACAAAAAAAGGCGAATGAAATGAACCACTTACCACCAACCAAACAAGAATCCTGGAGCCTGGAATTTTCACAAACTGCACTCTTCCAGTTCGTGAACTTGTGCGTTTATGTGTGATTCAATTCTCTGCAGTTTCTTGATTTCAAGCACGTTGGTGCAGAATGTAGCTGCTTCGCTCCTCTTTCCAAATCCGGCTGTTCTGCCAATCCTGTGGACATAGGTTTCCCTCTCTTTTGGCGTTCCTTCCCTTAAGCAGGCTTGCCATTAATTGTCTCCGGGGCCATATTGATAGCAGAAGCACCCATTCTGGGAGCATAGATCTTTGGAAAAGGTTTGAACAGCAAGGCAGCTATAACAGCAGGATAACTGCAACCAGCACTGGCTGGTGCAAGAAATAAATCAGCAGGCTGTTTCTCCCAAGGAAGGAAAAGAAGCCAATGAACCTGTTTTTTGATAAATCCGGCAGGGAGAATTTCCTTTCCTCCCCTGAATAGAGCATGTTTCCAGAAAACAGGCCGAGCAGTACAAGGCCAAACCAGGGCAGGAGGGGAAAGTAATCAAAGCTGTAGAACCCAACTGGAGTGAAACCAACCCACAAAAGCAGGGGAGAGGGAATGGAAACAGATTGGAGCCAGAAACCAGACAGGATGAAGAGAATTCCAATAAGCAGATTTGTTTTCCTTCTCCCCAAAAATGGAAAGGAAAGAATTATCGCCAAACCAATGAAGTGCAGCACGCCAAACACAATTACCTCCTTTGGAAAAAGAAGCCAGGTAACAGCTGTAATTAACAGGCCAAGGCTGAATATTTTCGCGCCCCTGAAAAAGTATTTTTGAAATAACTGGGTTTTTGTCTTTTGCTGCCTTGCCCTGTTGTAGCTTATTGAAAGGGACAAACCAACAAGGAAGATAAAGGTAACAGAGGCAAACCTGCCAAGCAAAAAGAATGCCCCCTTATGAAGTGGGAAGGAATAGCCTGCAAAGTAGTTTAAATCAAACAGTGCGTGGAATGCAATCATTGCAATAATTGCAATGCCCCTCAGAAAATCTATTTCAAAAAAGCGCGGCATGGAAAAATGAAGGAAAAAAGTGCTTTAAAAACAACCACGCCCTATGCGAGCCGCAGGGCAAGAACACGGCATACTAAGATAAAAACCACGCTCGGCTGTGGTATGCGGAGCGAAGCACAGTATAGCAGCTGCACTAGCGGGGCGTGACGGCTGCCGAGTACCGGAACACTGCTCTTTCCAAAGCAGTTTAAAAGCAATGCACTTTTCTCTAAAGCCATGGCAATACTTGAAAAACTGCAGTTACTGGGAAATGCTGCCTCTTGGGACAGCTGCGGAGGCGTAAAACAAAAAAGCATGAAAAAGGCAGGAATACCTGCCTCCTACAGCGGCTTTGTATATGATTGCGCGAACAGCGCTGAACCATGCAGGCTGATGAAAGTCCTGCAAAGCAATAGCTGCATCCACGACTGCAAGTACTGTATTAACAACAGCAGCAGAAAAGGCAAGGCAGGGCTTGAGCCAATTGAGTTGGCAAAGAGCTTTAATTCTTTGGAGAAAGCAGGATACGTTGACGGCCTGTTTTTGAGCAGTGCTGTTACCGGTGAAGCAGACAGGACAGCTGAGAAGATGATTAAAAGCGCAAGGATTTTGCGGGAAAGGTTTCATTTTAAGGGTTATATGCATTTGAAGGTTCTCCCCACAATGTCAAAGCACCTTGTTTTTGAGATGGCCAGCTTGGCAAACAGGCTTTCGGTTAATTTGGAGGCAACAAGCAAGGAGCACTGGCAAGAGCTTGGAAGCACAAAGAATTACCTGCGGGATTTGCAGCAGCGCTTGCTTTGGCTTGATGAGGCAAAGAGAAAGGGCAAGCTCACTAGTTTCACAACCCAGCTGATTTTGGGCGCAGCAGAGGAAACTGACTTGGATGTTCTGAAGAAGATGAAATGGCTGTATGAGAATACTAAGCTGCACAGAACCTATTTTTCTGCTTTTCAGCCGATTAGGGGAACTGCTTTGGAGAAACAACAGCCTGAGAAGGAATTGAGGGAATACCAGCTGTACCAATCAGACTGGCTTTTAAGGGTATATGGCTTTAAGCTGAGGGAAGTGAAACTTGGCTTGAATGAGGAAAACATGTTTGGCAATGCAAAGGATGTAAAGATGGCAATTGCTGCAAACAACCCAAACCAGTTTCCAGTTGATGTAAATTGTGCAAGCAAGGAGGACTTACTGAGGGTTCCTGGCATTGGACCGAAAACGGCTGGGAAAATACTTGAGGAAAGGCAGCATTGGAACAGGAAGTTCAGGTCCTTCAAGGAGTTAAGAAAGGCCGGTGTTGCTGTAAGGAGGGCAATGCCATTTGTGGAATTGGAGGGAAGAAGGCAGGCAAAACTGGGCAGTTTTTGCTAAGCCTGTTTTTCGGCAATTGCAGAAGGGTTTTGTTTAAAACCATTAAACCTCTTTTTAGTAAAGGGAATTGGCGGGATTAAAAATGAGGACTCTTCTCTGGGTTATGGCTGCCACTGTTGCAAACAGCGCTGTTGCATTAGCTGGAGCAATAACGCTTGCCTGCAGTAAAAGAACCCTGAACAGGCTGCTTAATGCCCTTGTTGGCTTTTCTGCCGGAACGCTGCTTGCAGGAGCATTCTTCCATCTCATAGCGGAATCCTTGGAGGAAATGCTGGCAGAGCGGGCATTTTATTTGGTCTTTGCTGGCTTCATACTGTTCTTTTTGATTGAGAGGTTTTTGCACTGGCACCATTGCCATGAGGGAAAATGCAACGTTCATGCATTCTCATATCTTCTTCTCTTTGGAGATGCTATCCATAACTTTATTGACGGCATAATAATTGCTGCCTCTTTTTTGGTAAATGCAGGGATTGGAATTGCAACCACGCTGGCAGTGATAAGCCATGAATTGCCGCAGGAATTCAGTGATTTTGCTGTCCTTGTCTACGGCGGATTTGAAAGGAAAAAGGCCTTATTTTATAACTTGGTTGCCCAAATGACTAGCATTGTTGGAGGCCTTGTTGGGTTCTTTTTCATTGCCAGCAGCAGCCTTGCAATTTACCTGCTTCCTTTTGCTGCAGGCGGCTTCATTTATATAGGCGCTTCTGATTTGGTTCCGGAATTGCACAGGGAAGCAAACCTGAAAAAGTCCATGTTTTCCTTCCTGTTTTTCCTGCTTGGGGTTGCTTTTATGGTTTCTATAAAGCATGTTTTCGGCAATTGAAGCATAGCAAAAGAGATTTATATTTGAGAGCACTTTTATTTAAGTGCATTATGGGTGAGGAAATGGCAGCAGTAGCAATTGCATTTGTATTCTCTTTGTTTTTCTACTTGCTCTTAACTGCTGGAACTGGCAGCATTCTTTTGTGGAGCAAAGCAGAGCTTGTTGTTGCAGTGCTATTTTCAGCTGTTGTTGCAGTAGTTGCGGGGAAAATATACAAAGGGCTGGGAATTAGGCCAAGCGCCAAATTGCTCAATCCACTGAGATGGCTACTTCTCTTAATCTATGCAATTGGGCCATTGTTTTTTCAGATGGCGAAAGCAAATTTGGAGGTTGCATATAGGGTAATAACTGGCAATATCAAGCCAGGGATTGTGAAGATTTCACCTGGCCTGAAAACAGGGCTGGCTAGAACAGTTTTGGCAAACAGCATCACGCTCACGCCGGGAACACTAACAATAGACGTTGACAGGAAAGGGAACTTTTACGTGCACTGGATTTATGTTAGGGACAAGAAACCAAAGCCAGGGGAGATTTGCGGCAGCTTTGCAAAATGGGCGAGGTTGATTGGCGGATGATCTCAGCCGGATTGTTTTTAGCGGCAGGGGCTTTAGCGGTCTTAATAATAGTTTGCCTTATCAGGCTTTTGCTTGGGCCAACAGCACCTGACAGAATGGTTGCAGTTGACACAATAAACACACAGGTTGTTGCCAGCCTTGTGGTGCTGGGTGTGGCATTTTCTGAAACGGTATTCATTGATGTGGCAATTGTTTACGCTATGCTGGCATTTGTATCAACCCTGTATGTATCCAAATACCTGGAGGACAACCCATGATCTGGCTTGTTTACTTGCTTATTGGAATTGGAATGGTCTTCCAGGCATTGGGCAGCATAGCCTTGCATAGGTTTCCGGATGTTTATACAAGGCTGCATGGTGCAACAAAGTGCACTACTTTTGGCTCAATCTTTATTTACATTGGAATTATGGCATACAGCGCAATGCTGGTCTTGCAGGGGCAAATAAACCAGGTTTCTTTGCTGGCCCACACCCTGATAGTGATGGCTCTGGTGTTAATAACAAATTCGACTGGAGCGCATGCAATTTCAAGGGCAGCATACAGAAGCGGGATAAAACCAGGGCTGGCAGTAGTGGATGAATTGAGGGTGGCAAAATGATCTTTAATATAATTCAGGCACTGTTGCTGCTGGGAATTGTTGCTGCTGCTTTCCTTGCACTCAAGAAAAAAGACCTCTTAACAGGAGTTATTGGCATGGCAGCAATGAGCCTGCTGTTATCAGCCGAGTTCTTTATACTTCAGGCGCCGGATGTGGCAATAGCAGAAGCAGCAATTGGAGCAGGCTTAACAACAGCAATCTACGTGATTGCAATTAACAAAACGAGTAGGTGGGAGAATGGAAGTAAAGATTAGGGCAGGGGCCTTGGTTGTATTGTTCGGTTTTCTTTTGCTTGCAGTGGCCTCTGTAAGGCCATTTGCCAGCCCAGAAAGCACTGCGATGGATGATTATTTCATTCAGAACGCACAGGAAGAAACCGGCAGCAACAATGTTGTTACCTCAGTTGTGTTTGATTACAGGGCACTGGATACCCTGGGTGAAACAACCGTGCTGTTCTCTGCTGTTTGCGGAATTTTTACAATATTCATTGGGAGGAAAAAATGAAAACGGGAAAAGAAGACACTGGGCTTTCCCCAATTGTGGAAACTGTTGCATATCTCCTGGCTGTTCCAATAGCCACATTTGGATTCTACGTTGCCCTGCATGGGCATCTGACGCCGGGAGGCGGCTTTGCCGGCGGAGCAATAGTGGCAACAATTGCTGCCTTGTTCCTTGCAGCATTTGGCAGGAGTATAATAAAGGGGTTGCATGCAAAGGCATTCTCTTCCCTGAGGACATTGAAAAATATTGGAATAACGGCTTTTGGAGTGCTGGTTTTAATCAGTTTGTCTGCAACTTTCTTGCACAGGTTCCTTGCAAACAGCGGCTGGTTTTTCAAGATAAGTGTTCCGTTTGGCCGGAATGCAGGCCAATTGGGGAGTGGAGGCATTATTCCGCTGATGAACCTGGCTGTTGGCCTAGAAGTTGTAATGGGCATTTCCCTCGCAGTCATACTGTTGCTTGTAATTGATGAGGGAGAAAACAGCGAATCAATAGGGGGAGGTGCCAGGGAGTGATTGGCGTTCCGTTCATTGCAGTAATTGTTCTCATATTGCTTGGCCTTTCCGCCTTGCTGTTTAAAAGAAATATGATAAAGATTGTGATGGCCATTCACATAATTGGCTCTGCTGTAAACCTCTTTTTGATTTCAACAGGCTACAGAGCAGATTCGGCTGCGCCAATTTTTTCAAACGCGCCAAAATTGGAAATGGTTTTGCCAACGCCTCAGGCTTTGACATTAACCAGCATTGTCATCAATCTGGCCATAGTTGCCTTGATGCTTTCCTTTGCTATCCTATTCTTCAAATACTATGGAACTCTGGATGCAGGAAAACGGAGGTTGTTTGGATGACAGCAGATGCCCTGTTGTTGCATGCCCCGGCCTTGCTGATAGCCGTTCCGTTGCTGGCTGCTTTTGCAACTCCCCTGGTTAGTAAGAGCGGCAGCAGGGTTAGAAACCTCTGGGTTGTTTTTGCTCTGGTGTTCAGCGAAGCAGTTGCAATTATACTGAGCCTGGATGTTCTGGCTGCTGGCACCCATGTTTATACTGTTGGGGCAGAAATCCCAAGCATTGCTTCTCCTGCTGGCTTTCCAATTAGAATCATTTTGGTAGCGGATGCCTTATCCGGCATTGTTTCTTTGCTTGCAATTTCAATTTCATTGCTTGTAGCAGTCTATTGTTGGCACTTTATGCAACCCTACAAAGGCCTTGAAAAGTTTTATACCTTGCTTTTATTGCTTGCAGGAAGCATAGCCGGTTTGGCGCTTACAGGCGACTTCTTTACGCTCTTTGTCTTCTTGGAAATAGTTAGTGTTTCCTCTGCCTCTCTTGTTGCATTTTCTGGAAGGGGAGAAAGCTTTGAGGCAGCATTCAAGTACATGGTTGTTTCAGCTCTTGCTGCCCTTTTCCTGCTGTTTGGCGTAGGCCTGTTGTATGCTCAGTACGGGATGTTGAATATTGCTGCTGTTGCATCTGCTGCTGCAACCGATTTCTCTTTTGTTAATACTGCTGCCCTTTCACTGATTCTGGGGGGGCTGCTAATGAAGGCTGGTTCTTTTCCTGTTCACATGTGGAAGCCAGATGCATACCAGGAGGCACCTGCCCCGATAGTAGCAGTGCTTTTGATGGGTGCGCTTGCCTGCTTATATGTGCTCTTTAGAACAGCGTTCAGTGTTTTCGCTTCTGCTGCTATGTACTCAACCTTTGGTTTGGCAATAGTTTCTCTTGCTGTACTCAGCATTTTTATTGGGGCTTCAATGGCCTTGAAGCAAAACAATTTAAAGAGGTTGATGGGTTACAGTGCTGTAGCAGAAGTTGGGTATGTTATGCTTGGGGTTGGAACAGCTTTGATTGTAATGCCTAATGTGCAGGGTTTTGCGCTTAATGCCCTAAACGGAGGAATATTCCACCTGATAAACGACGCTTTGGACTTAAGCTTGCTGTTCCTCGTAATTGGAGCAGTGGTTTATGTTACGCAGAAAAGTGATGTGGATGATTTGGGCGGGTTAGGGCACCGCTTTCCTGCTTTGGCAGTGCTTTTTCTGGTTGGAACACTGGCAATTGCCGGAATGCCTCCGTTTAATGGATTTGCAAGCAAGCTGTTAATATATGAATCTGTTTACTATTTCAACCCTATACTGGCAATTGTTGCCATAGTTGGCAGCATCATGCTTTTGGCAGTATTTGTAAAGGCTTTCACTGCCGTATTCCTTGGTGCTCCATTCAATGGAGAGGTTAAACCCCTTCCAAAGAGCATGCTGGCTGTCATGGCTGT
>JAFCFG010000022.1 GCA_017608725.1 Candidatus Iainarchaeum sp. | reverse complement strand
TTTCCCGTTGCCCCGTGGGCAATCAGGTTTGTTCCCTCCTGCTCTGCCACCTCAACCAATGCCTTCATTATAAACGGCCTTGCAATTGATGTTCCAAGCAAATACCTGCCTTCGTACTTTGCCTCTGCCTTAACGCACTGGAAAACGCCGTTCTCCACAAACTCCTCCTTCATGTCCTTCAAAACGAATTTCTTTGCCCCACTGTCAAGGGCCTTTTTTTCAAGGTTCAAGTCCTCTTTCTGGCCTAAATCAACGGTTGCTGCTACCACATCATATCCTTTCTCCGCTAGCCACTTCACAATAACTGAGGTGTCTAGGCCGCCGCTGTAAGCCAAAACCAATTTTTCCCCCATATCAAATCCCCCCATTAATTCTACCGTGCAACCAATTTAAAATGCATTCTTTATCAAATTTTTTCCAATTTTAAACGCTGTTTAGTGTAGACAGCTGCTGCACTTGCCTTTTTTTCCGAAAAAATCACTGCGAAATCAGGCTTGGCTGGCTTAATGCCTATGTTCTTGCCAAATGCAGTGATTCCCCTTACCGCAGTGATACTTCCCTGAATTAGGTTCATTTTGCACTCTCCAGCATAAGCATTATTGCTTTTTGGATATGCATCCTGTTCTCTGCCTGGTCAAAAACAATTGATTGCAGGCTGTCCAAAACCCTGTCGGTTACCTCTTTGCCCCTGTGAGCAGGCAAGCAATGCATGAACAAAGCATCCTGCTTTGCCTTCTGCATTAATTTCTCATTTACCTGATAGGGTGGAAAAACTTGCTCCCTTTTCTTTGCCTCTTCCTCCTGGCCCATGCTAACCCAGGTATCGGTATAAACAATGTCAGCGTCCTTCACTGCTTCTTCCGGCTTTTCTGTCCAAGCATAATTCCCTGTTTGCTTTCCAACTGCCTCTGCTTCCGGGCTTGGCCTGTAGTCCTTTGGGGTTGCAACCACTGCCTTCATTCCCACTTTGCTGCATCCAACAATCAGGGAATTGCACACATTGTTTCCATCGCCAACATAAGCAAGCTTTAATTCATTCAAATCGCCTTTCTTCTCCTTTATTGTAAGCAAATCGCCCAAAATCTGGCAGGGGTGCCACAAATTACACAGGGCATTTATCACTGGCTTGCTGCTTGCATTGGCAATTTCCACAATATCCTCGTGCTTGAATACCCTTGCCATGATTATGTCACAATACCTTGCAAGGCATTTTACTTCATCCCGGATTTTTCCCAGAGTAAAATTCGTTGCCCTCCAATCCAAGAAAATTGCATGCCCCCCTAATTGGGTCATGCCTGCTTCAAAGCTTGTCCTTGTCCTAGTGCTGGTTTTCTGGAAGAGCATTGCCAGGGTTTTTCCCTCAAGGGACTTGCTATACTGTTGGGGGTTTTCCTTCACGGCAATGGCCAAATCAATCACTTCGCTTATTTGGCCAGTGCTCCAGTCAATTAATTTCACCAGATTCATACTTAATTTCCCTCCCAAAGTTATTATTAATTATTGAAAATCCGGCTTGCGGTTCAAAGCAAAAAACACTGCCTTGTCAATCTCCTTGCCCTGCAGATTTTTCCAGAAAACATTCCAGTGCTTGTCCTTAATGCAGCCAGTGCAATTCTTAAAGTACCAATAGTTTACAGGGTTTTTGTGCGAGGCCCTCCAAAAAACCTTGCCGTGCTTTTCAAAGACAGCATGCAGCAAATCACCTGCAACACCATTGTTCTGAAACTCCTTTTTCACAGCAAGCTTGTCAAGGTAACGCAGCCCCTGAACATCCTTCACTATTGCAAGGCCCTTCCAATCCCGCTCAACAAACAAGCCGAGAGGTTTTTCCTGAAAATAATTCTCATTCAGCTTTTTGTCAAATGCATCCTCAATTATTTCCCTGGCAATAACTATGGCCAGCTCATTCCATGAACTAATGCTCTTGATATTGCCCTTTTCACCCATTCAAATCCACTAAAAACAATCTAGTGCTGCCCTAATTTAAAAGCTTTCTGTACCAAACAGGGCAAAATTAGACAAAAAATGTCCCAAATAAAACATTTATAATGTTTTTGCCCTGTGGTTCATTTATGAGCATTGCAAAGCAGGTTGATGAATACATTGGCAGCCATCCAAGCATCCAGGATTGCCTGAAGAAGGGCCTTGTTAACTACAGCGCTTTGAGCAGGGCAATAATCAAGGAAAACAAGCTGGACAAGGAAAGGGATTTCGAGGCAGTGCTTGTTGCAAGCAGGAGATATGCAGGGAAAAAGCAGTTAACAGCTGCAAGGGAAGAGCAAATAAAAGCAATTCTGAAGAAAAGCAGCCTGGAGATAAAGAACAGGGTCTGCGTAGCAATTTTGAGCAGGGGCGTTTCCCTCAATACATTGATTGACCTTGCCGATGCAATAACAAAGGAAGGGGGCCTGCTCCACTTAATCCGGGGAGCAGGCACTTTTACTCTTATAACAGATGAAAGGTTTTTCCACAGGGTTGAGAAAAAATTCAAAGCCAGGATAATTGAGGAAAAAAAGAATTTGGTTGAAATCCTGATAACAGCGCCAAAAGAGATTGAAACAACCTCCGGGGTAACAGCCTATTTGTACACTCTATTCGGAGAAAACGGGCTCAACATCCTTGAAACAATGTCAACCTGGACAGACACCCTGTTTATAATAGAGGAAAAGGACGCAGCAAAGGCAATGGAATTGCTGCGTTTCTGAATTCAAAATTTGAAAACAATTGCCTGCATTAGCTTCCTGGCAATTCCTTTTCAGAACCAAACAAGCGAAATTGCTTCGCTTATCAGCTGGTGGGCCTGCTCTAGCTGCATAGCAGCTAATTTCTGCAGCAAAGTTAATAAAAAACATTTAAATACTGGAAGAACATAAATCCTAACGATATGCAGGTAAGCGATATTATCCTTGGATTGCTTATAATGCTCCTTGTGGGCTGGACAATGATGATTGCAATAGAGCAGCGTAGCCTGAATGTTGAAATCAATGCCCTTGGAATTAAGCAGGATGCGCAAGCCATTCTTATTTCACCAGAGAACTGCCAGCAACTGGAGGGATACAGCCTGGTTCAAGCAAGCCAGCTGGGGGAGAAAGAGTATTTTACAACAGTTGGCTTTGACAGAGACCAAAACCACGTCTTCTTCTGCTTCTACCAGTAATTAGGCTATATAGGCCAAGGATAGCCCCTGTTGGGTTCCTTGCAATTTCAATTACCATTCAAGGCCATCTGCAGCATTTTTTCAACAAGGTTCCTTCAATTTAAATTACCATTTAGGTTATCTGCAGCATTTTTTCAATTGGCTTTTTTGCCTTTTCAATGATTTCCCTATCCAAGGTTACCTCAAACTGCTCTCTTTTAATCGCGTTGTAAACATCCTGCAGGCTTGTTTTCTTCATTGCCCCGCAGACAGCTGTTTCAGCAACAGGAAAAAATTTCTTTTCAGGAAACTCTTTCTGCAGCCTGTAAACCATTTCCCTCTCCGTGCCAATTAAAAATTCCCTTGCATCTGATTCCCCTGCAATCTTGAGCATCTGGCTGGTGCTGCCAATTGCATCAGCTGCTTCCTGAACATCCGGATTGCATTCAGGATGCACTATTACAAAGGCATTTGGATGCTCTTGCCTTGCCCTTTGCAACTGCCCGAAATCAATAAAGCGGTGAACATAGCAAAAGCCCTCTGCCGGAACAGGAATGACTCTTTTCTCACTCCTCTTGTTAACGTACAAGGCAAGATTCCTGTCAGGGCCAAGCAAAACAGTATTGGATTCCATTGCATTTGCCACTTTCAAGGCATTTGCAGAGGTGCAGCAGCAGTCAGCAATTGCCTTGCATTCCGCGCTGCTGTTCACGTAAAGCACAACGTCTGCATCAGGATACTGTCTTTTTGCAGAAATCAGCTTTTCTGGCAGAAGCTGTGAAGCCATTGGGCAAACTGCATCTTGTGCACTCAGCAAAACCCTTTTATCTGGATTTAAAACCTTTGCTGTTTCGGCCATGAAGTCAACTCCGGCAAAAAGGATGGTGTCTGCCTCTGTTTCTTGGGCTTTCCTTGCCAGGCCAAGGCTATCACCCAAAAAGTCAGCGATATCCTGCACTGCCGGTATCTGATAGTTGTGAACCAAAAGAACTGCATTCTTTTCCTGCAGGATTTTTCTGATTTCTTCCTGCATATTCATACAAAAAAGTGAGGCCAGAAGGGTTAAATAAATTAACCCAGGGGGCGAATTTGGGAAAAGAGAGGTTTGGCAGCAGTGAAAAATTTAAAACACTTGCCAATCAGAAGATAATAAATGAGGAAATTAAACCACACGCTGTTCTTTGTTGAGGGAAACCCAAGCTTTCCTGACTGCGACGCTGCCATGCTGGGGGTTGCGTTTGATAAAACAGCTTCTTATGGAAAGGGCTCGGCCAAAGGGCCGGGTGCAATCTTAAATGCATCCCATCATTTGGAGGCAGAGCAGGCCCTAACTGGAAAAACACTGCAGATAGGGATTCACAATATGGGGATCATTGAGCCAAAAACAAGCCAGGAAATGATTGCTGAAATTGAGAAAAGAGCAAAAAGGGCAATTGAAGCAAAAAAGTTCTTTATCCTGCTTGGAGGAGAGCACTCAATAGTAAATGGCCTGCTTGGGGCAATACCAAAAGATGTTTCTTTTATCAACTTTGACGCGCACCTTGACCTGAGAGAGGAGTGGACTGGCGGAAGGCTTAGCTTTGGCTGTGTTGCAAAAAGGATCTTTGATGCAGGATTCAAACAGCAGTGGGTTGGTGTAAGGGACCAGATAGGCGAAGAGGAAATAGAACTGGTTTCGGAAAAAGGATTTGCTGACAAAATTTTTTACTGCCCTACCCAACCAAGAGGATTTTATGAAAAGCACGGGTTCCAAGGCTGGATGAAGGAGGAAAACTGCCTTTGCGCCGGCACAGCAAATGAAAAGCAGATTCAAGCAATATTAAACGGAAGCAGTGAAAGGGTTTGGATTAACATTGACATTGACTGCATTGATTCCAGAGAATTGCATGGCACAGGCACACCAATGCCGTTTGGCTTGAAACTTGAATCACTGAATGAACTGCTGTTTAGAATAGCTTCCGAAAAAGAGGTTGTTGGATTCAACCTCGTTGAATTGATGCCAAACGAAAAGGACCTGAACAGTGAAACCATTGCCGCAATCATTTGCTACAACATTCTGAGCTGGAAATTCAACAAGTAAACAGTTTGCTTTTTAAAATTTTATTGCCGGTTTATAAAGTAGAGAATAGGGGGGAGAGAAAATTAAGTGGAAAAACGATTTTGACAAGGAAATCAGGGGCATTTTAAGTGCTGCAAAGCGGTTCAAGCGCTTTCCTGTTCCACTCAGGGATTTGGAAAGGTTCTTGGCATTGTTGCATGAAAGGCAGCCGATTGACTTATGGGACTTGACCAGAGAAAGCGAGCTTTACATCAGGCCAATCCTCTCACTGCTTTTTTCCCTTGAAAAGAATGGCTTTGTTTCAATTGGAAAGAATGGTTTACTGCGATTAACAGGCAAGGGAACAAAGCTTCTAAAGCACTTGTCAATAGAGAAGATTGACAAACCCTTTACAGGCAGGCCAGAATTCTGTGGTTTGCTGTTAAGCCCAAAATTCAAGAAAATCCTTGCAACTGTAAGGGAGCTATACACCAAGGTTATTCCGCAGAACAGGTTTGACCAGGCTCCGTTGGTTCCGGAGGCAGCCGTCTACAAGGTAGCCTATGCTGTAGGCAAAGGCGACGCAACAAATAAAAGCTTTGTTAGCGTTGGGGATGACGACCTTACCTCAATAATAATGGCTTTGAGCGGTGCACCGAAAAAAATCCTTGCAGTTGACATTGACAAATACCTGCTTGAAACAATTGAGGAGTACGCTGACAAGAACAATTTGCCTATTGAAACATTGCAGATGGATTTCAGAAAGCCTGTTCCAGCCGAATACACAAACCAATTTGATTTGTTTATTACAGAGCCTCCTGACACTGTTGCGGGAAACAGCCTCTTTGTTTCAAGGGGCGTTGAATTGCTTAAGCAGGAACAGGGAATGGTTGGCTACTGCGGCATTTCTTTAACAGCATGCCCTCCGCTTGGGCTGCTGCAGATTCAGAGAAATTTCACTGACATGGGTTTAATCATTACGGACAAGCTGTTCAAGTACAGTGATTACCCTCCCCACAGAACAGAATTAAAGCATGTGGAAGTGCCAGACTGCTATGATGCATTCTATCCGCCGGAAAAGCCATGGTATGCAGCTGATTTGCTCAGGCTTAAGACAACAAAGAAAACAACGCCGTTGTTTAAGGGCGTTTTCAAGGGAAAGCTTGCAAACTACAAAGAGGATAGCCAGCGCTATCAGTAGGCCTTTTCTTTTCAGAAAGAAGAAAAAGCTTGCGAAAAGAAAGGGAAAAACCCCACAAAGAAATTGTAAAAAACGAACAAAAAAAATTCAAAAAAAAGCAAACAAATTGTAAAAAACATTTGTAAAAAAGAATTAAACCCACAAAGAAACAAAAATCAAAAAGCAAACAAATGATTTTAAGCTGCTTTTTCTTCCCGGCCCTTTTTTTTAAAGCCGGTTTTTGCATCGATTTTATTGAGATGTGGGATTCAGCAATTACAACAAAACCCTAAACACCGCCGTCCTGTTCTTTTTCCGCTTTAAATCGAAACGCTATTTCTTCGCTGATTTTTTTCATTGAAAGCAATTCAACTAACCCGGCCAAACTGCTTTTGATTAAGGGAGTCCTTCCAATTTTTTTGGATCGCACTCAAAACAATCAAAGCTCGCTCCCTGGGCGGGAAAGAACTGGGTTGGCTTGCTGGCCAAAGGCAGAAGCCTTTCAACTGCATTATATCCAATGTCAAAGGAAATCAGGCCCAGAAAGTAAATCCAGTTGCCTGTGGCGATGCTTAAGCCCAGTGCTGCAATTTCAAGACCAAACCTGCCTCTTGCAAATCGCTGTATTGGGCCAGGCAATTCTAGCCCGCTTTTTGTTCTTTTATCTGCAAAGTTGTTCAGCAGCTCATCCAAAAAACCGAAAAGAAGCAATGATAAAAAGAAGGGAAAGACTATTGCTGGCAAACCAAAAAATGCAATGGTTGCAATCATTGCAACAAGAGCAAGCTGGTGTGCACCGCTATCTATTTTGCCTGCAAGGAAAACCGAGGCAACGACCCCCAGGAACAGCGTAGCGAACTCGCTTGAAAAGGAGATAAGATAGCCGCCAAGGATTCCATAGGCGAGAGCGCTTGCGTATTTTATTTTCTCGTTGAAAAGAAAGGGTTCATCTACCAGATTGTCAGTGAATTTTGTTGCTAGACCAGCTAAAAATGCAATTAGATAATTGAACAGCATACAGAACTCTCCAAACCTGAGTCAATTTATGGAAGATTACTTTTTAAAGATTATTACCCAAAAGGATTTTAACGGAATCAATCTTTTTATCGTTATTTTATGGTGAGGTATCAGTAAATGTGTTTAGATCCAGGTGAGCGTCGTGAGATACAGACAACTGCTTCTAGATTTGAGCGGCTGCCAGGCCGATTTGGACAACATACAGCTGGTTACCTCTATTCTGGATAAAACATGCCAGCTACTTGAAGTCAATGCCATAAAAAAATTCTCTCACAGCTACAGCCCTTTTGGCCTGAGCGTTGTTTATGTTCTAGCTGAATCGCACATAAGCTATCATAGCTGGCCAGAGCACAAAACCTGCAATATAGACATATTCAGTTGCGGTAGAACAGGTCCTGAAAAGATAGTCAAATTCTTGTATGAGAGCTTTCAGGCAACAGGCAAGAGGGAAAAGTACAGCGAGAGAAACGTTACTGAGCCAATTGCAGTGAAAGAATAGCAGCCAGAAAAGGCCAATTATCTGAATTTTTTTGGGCTATTGGAAAAGGCCAATGCCCTTCTGAATCCTTTTAATTGTGTCAAACACACTTATTGCAGTAGTGCTGCTTGTTCTTGGGTTTTTGCTTGGCCTGCCCTCTATTTGGATGGTGAATTTTCCAAAATCACCGGCTGCCTCAACCCAGTGGGTATTGAATTCAGCCTTTGGGTCGCTTATTATCTTTACCTTTGTTTTGTCAAAGCCAATCCCGTTCAAGGAGATGGTTGCGCTAATGTTAACGTTCTTCGGAAATTGCTTGCAGGCCTCCCTTGCAGTGCCATTGAAAACAACTGTTTCCTCCATATCATTTCTGCCAAGGCCTCTTGGCGGCTTCCTTGTAACAAGGCTGACTTTTTTCAGTATGTCCCTAAACGCGTGAATCCCGTCGATTCCAATTATTGCCCCGCTTGGCACAAAAAGATTCTTCCCGCTTTTGGCAGTTGCTTCTTTTACTGCTTCCTCGCATTCCCTGAAAGCAAGAGCAGCCACTGAAAGAATCAACAGGTCCCTCTTAAGCAAAATCTTTGCCGCATGCTCTTTCACAACCTTCCAGGAAGCGCATTCAACAACAAGCTTAACATTTCTTTCAATAGCCTCTTCAATTGAATTGACAACAATTTCTTTTGGAAAATCCTTCACCTTTTCGTTGTTGGTGTCAAAAACAAAGCCAAGCTGCAGCTCTTTGTCCTGCCCAATTCTCCTGGCAAGATAGCTGCCAATAGTTCCTATTCCAATTAATCCAATTTTCATAATAAGTTCTTTCAGCGCAATTCAATTAACCTTTTTGGTGCTTTGCCCAAAGGCAGGCAGCCTTTCCTTGAAACAACCACATTGTCCTCTATTCTTATTCCTCCGAACTTTCCGTAAACAGCCGGTTCAACTGTTAGGACCATTCCCTGCTTCAGGACATCTTTGCTTTCCTCCAAAAAGCCTTTTGGAGAATCATGAACCTCTATGCCCAAACCATGGCCAAGGCCATGGATTAATGGAAGGCCTGTTTCCTTCTCCAAAAACCCTGTTGCTTTGGCAAAAACATCACTGCACTTTGCACCTGGTTTGATTAAAGAAAAGGAAAATTGCTGGGTTGCAAGAACGCCCTTGTACAGGGCCTTTTGTTTTTCTGATGGCCTGCCAACAAAAAAGGTTCTGCTTAAATCAGCACAGTAATTTTTGTACCTGCAGCCTGCATCAATCAAAAGAAAGCCCTTACCAATTCTTTTATTGCGGGGGAGGTGGTGTGGGACTGCCCCACTGCTGCCTGATGCAACAATTACGGGAAAACCGATTGTGTTGTCTGCCTTCTCCCTGAACTGCAGCTCTATTGCAAGAGCAAGTTCTTTTTCGCTCATTCCCTTTTTGTAAATTTCCGGAATCCCGCCCAAAACCTTTTCAGTTATCTTCACTGCTTTCCTTATCCTGCCCAATTCAGCAGCTGTTTTGACTGCCCTCAGCTCTGCAAGCTGCTTTGATACATCAAAAAAGTGCTTGCCTTTTAAGAGTTTTCTCAAATCGCTGTAGCCTGCCTTTGTGACGACATTGTAGTTCAGCCCTATTCTCTTTCCCCCAAGCTGTTCTTTCAAGATTTTCTTCAATTGCTTTGAATCTTTTAGGCTCTTGACAACAATGTTTTTCCTTTGCCCTGCGGGAACAGAGTAAAACCTGCTTGTTAAAAGCACCGGCTTCCTTCCCCTTCGCAGCAACAGCGCATTGCCAAAAAAATGGCCCACCGAAAGACCAGAGAAGTAGTAAAAGTTCG
>JAFCFG010000193.1 GCA_017608725.1 Candidatus Iainarchaeum sp. | reverse complement strand
AGAGCACAGCGGGATGATTGACGCAAACTCCACTGGAAAATGCCAGGGCTACAGGGGAAGCCAGGCAGGGGAAGCAAGAATCACAATGAAGGATGAATACAGCTTCACACTTGAAGAACTGCCAATGGAAATAAGTTTTTCTGGTTTCTTCAATGGAAAATGCAATTCTGCCGAAACAACTGAAAACTGGGGCAGTGCAGACTACGAAATTGCCTTAACAGATGACGAGGAAACAGATTACGTTAAATTAATTGACAAGCACTGGCGCGTTGGCTGCAATGGAAATACCTTATGGCAGGACAACAATATCATCAGAATAGAAAAAGTGAATGAAAACACCATCAGATGGAGCAAGGGAATGGACAAGAAAACCATTATGGGGGGAAAGGACATCTCATCTTTGGACAAAGAGAACCTGAAGATTAGCTTCTATATCAGGCAGGCATGGCACTCAAGTGGCGGGGCATGCGGCAATGGCTCAACCCAGATTAAAACCCAGCTGCACGAAATTGATTACCGTTTGCCAAATCCTGAGCATGAGCATGGGACAGACACAATTGTAAAGTTCGAAGTAAAAGACGAGTTCGGAAACCCTATTGCAAAGGACTTTGTTGGGCCAAAAGAGATAACGCCTGCATCAAGCGAAAGCTTTGATTTCAACTGGGAACCGGAAAGCACAGGAGACTACAAACTTGACATATCCATTTTGGAGAACGGCATTCCACAGGCAATAACAGGACTAAACGGCGAGATAACAGGGAAGATAACAAAGGAGGTGCATGTAACTGTGCCGGAATTCATAGAAATAAGTGGTTTTAATGCACCCAGAGAAATAGAAAAAGGGTCTGAAGCCCTCATTGCCTTCGATGCCGAAAGCCAGGGAAGTCAGGATGCCAACCTTACAGCAACGATTTTATTCCTAAATGAGCATAACACAGTGGTGGAATCGCTTGAACAAATCAAAAAAGAGTTAAATGCAGGCTCAAGCACGGAATTCTCCTTCAGCCAAAAAATTGACCTGCCTGCGGGAAACTACAAGGCAGTTGCAATTGTTTTCTACGAAGACAAAAATGCTGTTGCAGAGAGAACTGTAAAAGTTTTCTTTCCGGAAAACGGTTTGATTCAAAGCCTGAACATTCCGAACAGCATTGAAACAGGCAGCAGCCTAACTGGTTCAATCAAATTTTCCAACAACACTGATTTAACAGCACTGCCACTGTTCTTCGGAAAGATATTGGACGGAAACAAAAGCATTGGACAGGTGTTCTTTGATGGAAACAATGTGGAAGCACACTCCACAAAAGAATACAAATTCACCTGGAAAGCAAATGCAACACCTGGACAGTACACGCTCCTGTTTGAAGCACAATACAACGGAAACACTGCAGAAATTGAACAGGACTTCAACATCGTTGACAGAACAGAACCAGAAATAAAAAGCATCTCAATCCTGACCAAACTAACACAAAACCAATTCAACCCAATTCAAGCAAATACATTTGACGAAACAGGCACTGCAAACGCAACTGCAACCGTAAAAACGCCAAGCGGAAGCACGCATTCCATTGAATTGCAACAAACAGGTTTTGGCACCAACTCAAAGTGGAGTGGTGCGTTTACTGAAACAGATGAAACAGGAGAATACAAGCTCAGCATTACAGCATGCGATGCCCATGGAAACTGCACTGAAACAGAAGCAGTCCCATTCTTTGTTGAGAAAGCAGTGGAAGAATGCAAGGGCAAAAACGTTTTGCTTGTTGATTCTTTGTTGAGAAAGCAGTGGAAGAATGCAAGGGCAAAAACGTTTTGCTTGTTGCAAACGACACAGGCTTTACAATTGACCAGAACGAATTCACCTGGCTGGAAAAACTAAAACAAGACAGAAACTGCACACAACTGTGGAAAAAAACACTGCACGGAAACCTAACCCTAAACTACCTCCAAAAATTCAACGCAACCATATGGGCAACGGGCAACAGATTCGGAGAAAGCATCGACTGGAACGATTCACAACTATTAATAGACTATGTTAACGCTGGCGGCAAACTACTCCTAGAAGGAAGCGACATCGCATCAGAACACGCAAACGATGAACTAATGCAAAAAATAGCCCATTCCCTTTGGCAAAACGAACCAGGATTTGACACAAACACCTCAGAAATAAAATTCAACACAAACGGCTTTATTACAAACATTTCAAACGCTCAAATTGACCTGGGCAAAGCACCCTTCTTCGATACATTAGAACTGCAAAACGGAGAAGCACTGGCCTACTTTGAAAACACGCCAACAATAACCTACAGCCAAAACACAGAAACCGGATCAAAAACAGTTTTCAGCGCAATCGCATTAAATTCCCTTAACCAACCTGAAAGAACAGAATTCCTAGAAAAAACAATTGAATGGCTGCTTGAAAGGACAGTTGATGATGAA
>JAFCFG010000021.1 GCA_017608725.1 Candidatus Iainarchaeum sp. | reverse complement strand
ATGGAAGAACAATGGGGGAAGTGCTTGGATACTTCATGAACGAAGAGGTAAAATCAGGCAGCTTTGATGAAATCGTTGATTCCCTGCAGGACCAGGGGGCAGTTGCCGCAATACCTCATCCATTCGACTGGTTCAGAAACAGGTTGAAAGAGGATTTGGACACTGCCATTAAAAGGGTGAAGGTAATGGAAACCCTGAACAGCAGGTGCCTTTTCAAAGGAATGAACAGAAAGGCAGCTGCCTATGCAAAAGCCCACGGTTTAACGGAAATTGCCGGGAGCGATGGCCATGCTCCCAGGGAAATCGGCAATGCCTACACTGTTTGCAATGGCACTACTGAAGAAGAGCTGAGGAAAGCAATCCTGAAAGGAAAGACAAGGCCAGAGGGAAAGGTTGCTTCCCCCTTTGTGCACCTCTACACCACAATAGCAAAGCTCAGAATAATCAGGCAACTCTAATTGCTTGCATCTCCCAGCAATTCAATTATCTGCTTGTGCAATTCTTTGTTTCCTGCTGCAATGATGTTGTGTGGCTTCTGAAGTGATTCTATTTCGCCTAATTCCCTTCCACGTCCATCAGTAAAAATTCCGCCAGCCTCTTTGACAAGCAAATAGCCCGCCATAAAATTTTCTGGTGTAGACAGGTCTCTTATATCAATGTGTGCATCAAAGCAACCTGTTGCAACAAGAGCAAGCTCTATTGCACAGCTGCCAAGTCTTCTCACATTGCAAACACTGTTCATTAAATCCAGTATTCTTTGGGTTTTCTTCCTGTCCCCAAAGTCAAGGTCAATGTTTACAAACGCTTTCCCTATTTCTCTTGTTTGCGATGCATTTATTTTATTGCCATTGAGAAATGTGCCCTTTCCTTTCTCCGCTTTGGTTACGCTTCCAGTAAACAGGTTTCCAGTCAATGCAAATTCAACGTTCTGAACTGCAAGCGGCTTTTCTCCCGGCAAAACTGCGGCAGAAAAACCAGCCAACTCTATGCCTCTCTTGAAATTCGTGCTGCCATCAACTGGGTCTATTACAAGGGTGTACTTCGGTTTTCCCCCTTTTGTTAGAATTTCATTGCTTTCCTCTGAAAGAATTCTTACAGGAAAATCCAGGCCTTTGCAGCAATTCACCGCCAGCTCTTCCACTCTCAAATCAAACTTGTAGGTCATGTCTCCCTTTGGATTTCTGCCAACAGCCTCTTGAAGTTTTGCTTTCTCTTCCAAAAGGGTTTTCCTTAAAATGGAAAACATTTCCTCAAGCTTTTCTAGCACCAGCAGCCCCCCTTGCAATAAGAATCCTTTGGATTGCAGCCAGGTTTGTAAGAACCGCCAAGATCGCGATTGCATAGGTTAAATAAATTGGGTTAAGGGCTGCCGCCAAGATTCCTATGCCCAAGACCGCTGTTCTCTCTGCTCTGTTAAGGAAGCTTCCTGAGTGTTCTTCCTTAATTATGCCCTTTTCCTTTGCACTGGCTTTCACGTATGTTGTCATCATAAAGCCAAACAGCATTGTCAAGATCCATCCCCTAACCGGAATGAACAAATCAGGCAGTGAACTAAACAGCAAACCAACAATCACCAGCCCTTCAACGTACCTGTCAATAATGGTATCAACAAAGGCTCCCATTGCAGTTGACTGCCCAACGACTCTTGCAACGCTTCCATCAATCCAGTCAATAAACAAAGCAAGAAAGAAAAGCACACCCGCCTCAAGGAATACCCCCTTCTTTAGAAAATAAACTGCAAGAATTGCCGGAATCAAACTAGCAAGACTCCACTGATTAGGTGTTAGAGGAATCTTGCCAAAGACCAAGCCCAGCTTTACGGAAAAATTGTGGAAGAATTTTCTCTTGTTCTCCTGATATGCCATTGAATCATCTCCTAACTTTTTCAATGCACTTCTTGCAAAAGTGCCCCCCAGCTTGAAGCCATTTTTTCCTAAGTCAAACATGCAAGGCCTTTTTCATTGGCTTTTGATACAGTGCACACTTAAAAGCCAATACCCTGGTTTTGCTTATCTTCCGGCCCTTTACTGCTTTCAGAACTTTGCTTGAATCAACCTGCATGATATTATCTTTCCCTCTGGCCCTTAATAAACTCTTCCACCATGCCTCTTGCAACCGGGTCAGGGAACTGTTGTGGCGGGTGCTTCATTGTGTATGCGCTTATTGAGGTAAGCTTTCCTGCAATGCCTCTGTCAAGGGCAAGTTTCACGCACCTAATGCCGTCAATTGTACAGCCCGCGCTGTTTGCCGAGTCCTCAACCTGCAGCCTTACTTCAATGTTTACAGGCGCCCTGCCGAACTTTTCGCCCTCAATTCTGCAGAAGCATATCTTTCTGTCAAGAATCCATGGCACGTAATCGCTTGGGCCAATATGGACCTTGTCCGCTTCCAATGGCACTTTCAGGTTGCTTTGCACTGCATCCGTCTTTGAAATCCTTTTGTATTTGAGCCTGTCGTGCCTTGCCATATTCAAAAAGTCAGTGTTTCCGCCAACGTTCAGCTGGTATGTTCCGGTTATTTTTACCCCCCTGTCGTCAAATAACTTTGCAAGAACCCTGTGGGTGATTGTTGCTCCAACCTGTGCTTTGATATCATCTCCGGCGCAGGGAAGGCCTTTTTCAGCAAACTTTTTTTCCCAAGATGGTTCTGAAACAATAAATGATGGAACACAGTTAATGAAAGCGCAGCCTGCGTCCAAGGCAGCCTGTGCATAGTACTGTGTTGCCTCTTCCGAACCAACCGGCATGTAGTTCATCAGAATCTCTGCTTCCGAGTCCTTCAAAACCTTTGCAGCGTCCACCGGCTTCTGTGATTTGTCCACCCTGAATGAAACGTCCTCTGGGTATTCAGCCATGTGCGGTGCTACACCGTCCAAAACAGGGCCTTTTTGTACAATTACATCACCCCATTTCGGCACTTTCTCAACAATCTGATAAGTGTTGTTTGGCTTTTCGTAGATTGCCTGGTTTAGAGGCTTTCCGACTTTTCTCTTGTCAACATCAAAAGCAGCAACAAACTCAATGTCTGAAATCCTGTAACCTCCCAAGACATTGTGCATTAAGCCTGGAACAAGCTCATCGCTTCCCCTCACATCCTTGTAGAATTCACATCCCTGAATCAGTGAACTGGCACAGTTTCCAATTCCTGCAACAGCAACCTTTATTTTTCCCGGCATTAAAAAACCTCCCAATCATTTTACAAACATAAAGTATTTTATCATTGTAAAATACCTGGTATTATTTACCTATTTTATAAATATAAAACTTTCGCCCCTCTTATGTAGCAATGGCTGCTGTTAAAAATAGCAGGGAACTGGTGCGTTTAAGGCGGAAACTTGGCGTGGAACTGCTCTGGGTTTACGTTCTTTCCCTTCTTAAGAGAGGGCCCTCGCATGCCTATGCTTTGAGAAAGCAGATTGAGCAAAAATTCGGTTTCTTGCCTGGAAATGTTTCTGCCTATGTTGTACTATACAAGCTGAAGAAACGCAGTTTTGTAAAAGCAAAGCAGGATGGAACAAGAACCATTTACCGCATTACGGAAAAGGGCAAAGTCCTCCTGGAGGAGGCAAAGAAGGAACTGCAGAGCACACTGAAGATGGTTGGCTAAACTTTCCTCTTAATTTGCCTCTTTCCAAAAAGGTTTTTCCCCTGCCCATATAACTTTGCCAACTGCCTTGCCTTTTCCCTTCTCCTTGCAATGTACTTCTTTGCATTTTCCATAAGCTGCGCCCTTCCCTCTTCTGTCTTCAGCATTTCCTCCATCTTCCAGGCCTTGAAGTCTGCACCAACACTTTTTCTTAATATAACTGTGCTCTGGCTGTTTCTGTAGGGAATAATATTCTTCAATCCAACATGCACGTTCAAATTTGCCAAGTAGTCAACTACGCAACTGTTTGTGTATTCGCCAAGGGACCTGGTTTTCAGTTTTCCGCTGTTTACAACGAAGTGGTTTTTTGCAAGAAATCCCTCAAATGTTCTGAAAGCCGAACCAAGGTGGTCGCAAAAAAATTCTTTTCTGCTGGGCTTTCTGAAAAACCCAAACCTCTTGCCAAGCTTGTGCTTTGCATATCCTACTATCTCTTGATTCAGCGCTTTCTGCCATTGCTTTTGATGTGGGGCTGGTGCCATTAGCAGCAGCCTGTTTTCGTCCTTGGCAGCCTCATCAACATGCCGTTTCCAGATTTCAAGCAATCTTTCGGCTTGCTCCCTTGTATAAGGGATAACACCGGCCTGATGCTCTGGGCTATAGAATGGGTGCACCAGCAAATCAATTCTCTTAATAAGCAAGGGCCCTTTTCCCATAACTATTTTATGCTTTCTACTTTTAATAATATTTAGGTTTGTTATGAGAATTGCAATTGCCTCAGATTTTCACATTGGTTTTGGAAGGGGCACTGAAAGGGAGAATGAGGCCTTTGAGCAGGCAAAGCAGGCCCTTGAACTTGTATTGAGGGAGAAAGCTGATTTGCTGCTGATTGCCGGCGACCTCTTTGATTCTGATGTTCCAACGCAGGAGGCCTGGCTGCAGATGTTCCAGCTCTTTTCTGTTCTGAAAAAACAAAAATTGAAGGAAAAACCCCTTATTAAAAAAATTAAAAAAGAAAAAATTGAGGAATTTGAATTGCCGCATTTGCCTGTTATTGCCATAGCGGGAACCCATGAGTTCAGAAGCAAGGACTTCAAGAACGCTTTGGAGGTTTTGCAGGAAGCAGGCTGCCTTGTTTACCTGCATGCAGCAAAAGCAGAGCTTGAACTGCAGGGAGAAAAGATTGTAGTGCACGGTTTGAGCGGGATTCCAGAGAAAAAGGCATTGGATGCATTGAAGCTTTGGAATCCAAAGCCAGAGCATGGAGCAAAGAACATCCTTCTCTTGCACCAGAGCATCAAAGAGTTTTTGCCATTTGATGACGAGATGGTTGCATCCATTTCCCTTGACGATTTGCCAACCGGATTTGATTTGATTGTTGACGGCCACCTGCACTGGTCAAGTGAGGAAAATCTGGAGAAAAAGCGGTTCATTGTTCCGGGCTCAACAGTAATAACTCAGATGAAAAGGCTTGAATCAACAAAGCCAAAGGGCATTTACCTGTTTGAATCAAATGAAAATAATTTGAAGTTCTTTCCTCTGCCTGGGCAGAGGCAATTTCTATTTGAAAAGATTGAATTCAAGGAAGCAAATGCAGCCCAAGTAAAAGAGCAGGTGGAAAGGAAGCTGCAGGAAATGCTTTCAACTGCAATAGGAAAGCCAATTGTAAAGCTTAAGCTAAGGGGAAGCCTTGCAAAGGGCCTAAGTTCAGCCGATATCGATTTAAGGCAGCTGGGAGAGAAATTCAAGGAAAAGGGAATTATTGCAATTGACCCTGACTTTGAGGAAACTGATTTCAAGCAGAAGCTGCAGGAACTGAGGCAAGCCCAGCTAGGCAAGCGAAGCATTGCTGCATTGGGCTTTGACCTATTGGAAAAGAATCTGCAGGAAACAGAGTTCAACAACGCATTTGATGTAAAAAGAGTTTTTGACCTGCTTGCAGAGGGCAACCTTGACAGGGTTGTAGAGCTCTTGAGTGAGGAGAAAAAGTAGCTTTTTTCCATGAAGAAGAAAAGCGAATTCTTGGAAAGAAAGTGAATTTGCAGGAGAAATCTACTGCAAAACCTTTTATGACGCAAAAGACGTGTTCAACTGCTGTGAATCAGCCTTCAAGGTATCGAATACTTTTAAACTTAATGCCTTAAATTGCCTTCAAATGCGGAGATATTCGGCAGCCTTCCTTCCAAGCGCAAAAGTTTAAATACTAATTTTCCTTCTAATTAACACATGGTAACGATTTTAATCATCGCGATTGTTCTCACTGCACTCTTAGCCTCTGGATTCAGCTTCCTGAAGAGGGCCATTGTTCTGGCCCACCCAAGGGGCAACAAAAAAATGGTTGAAATCTCAGACCTCATTCACCAGGGGGCAATAACCTTCCTTAACAGCGAGTACAAGGTTCTTGTGTTCTTTGTTGCAGTTGTTGCAACACTTCTCTTGATTGGCCTTGGCCTTCCAAGTGCAGCAGTATTTGTTTTCGGCGCTGTTCTCAGCGCAGTTGCGGGAAACATTGGAATGAGGACTGCAACAAGTGCAAACAGCAGGACAGCCCAGGCCTCAATTAAAAGCGTTAAAGCCGGTTTTAGAGTAGCGTTTGGTTCAGGCCAGGTAATGGGCTTTGCAGTGGTTGGCCTTGGCCTTTTGGGTGTAACAGCATGCTACCTTCTCTTCCAGGACCCAACGATAATCTACGGGTTTGGTTTTGGCGCAAGCAGCATTGCTTTGTTTGCAAGGGTTGGGGGAGGCATCTACACCAAGGCAGCTGATGTCGGGGCAGACCTTGTTGGCAAGGTTGAGAAAAACATCCCGGAAGATGACCCAAGAAATCCCGCCGTAATCGCTGACAATGTTGGGGACAATGTCGGCGATGTAGCAGGAATGGGGGCAGACCTTTTTGAGAGCTATGTTGATGCAATAATTGCTGCGATGGTGATTGGTTCTTTTGTTCTCGCTGGTACAGACGGCATAATGATTGCACTTGCCCTTGCGGCAATCGGAATAATCGCTTCCATTATTGGAACAGTTGCAGTCAGAACGAAAAAGGAAAGGGTGTTCAGGGCAATTGACAAGGGCGTAATTGTATCAGCGATAGCAATGGCACTTATTTCGTACATCTTCCTTACCCAATTCCTTGGAACCTTTGGATTGTTTGTGTCAATTGTTTCCGGGCTTGTTGCTGCAATAATAATCGGCTACAGCACCCAATTTGTTACCAGCCCGTTCTTCGGCCCAACGCAAAGGATTGCGGCTGCAGCAAAAACCGGTGCCGGAACAAACATCATTGCAGGCTTAAGCACCGGAATGATGTCAACAGCGGTCCCTGTCCTAACTATTGGAGCTGTAATACTCCTTAGCTATTACTTCTCCGGAATACTTGGGGTTGCCATAGCAGCAGTTGGAATGCTTGGCACTTTGGGAATAACGCTTGCTGCCGACACTTATGGAAGCGTTGCAGACAACGCTGCCGGCATTGCAGAAATGGCTGGTTTGGATAAAGAAGTCAGGGAGAGAACAGAGCTGTTGGATGCAGTTGGAAACAGCACTGCTGCTATTGGAAAGGGCTTTGCAATAAGCAGCGCTGCATTAACAGCATTGGCACTGTTTGCATCTTATATTGTTGTTGCTGAGCTTACTGCAATTGATATTGTTCTGCCCAGCGTAACGGTTGGGCTTTTTTTGGGTGCGCTAATGCCATTTGTTTTCAGCGCCTTTACAATGCGGGCTGTTGGCAAAGCAGCTGTTAAGATGGTTAAAGAGGTAAGAAGGCAGTTCAAGGAGATAACCGGCTTAATGGAGGGAAAGACAAAGCCGGATTACAAGCGATGTATTTCAATAAGCACAGCTGCTGCTTTGAGGGAGATGATTGTGCCGGGATTGCTTGCTGTTCTGGCCCCCATAGCTGTTGGCCTTGTTCTTGGGCCAGAAGCATTGGGCGGCTTCCTGGCCGGAGCAATTGCAACAGGCTTTCTGCTTGCTGTCTTTATGGCAAACACTGGTGCCGCCTGGGACAATGCAAAGAAGTTTATTGAAAAGGGAAATTTCGGTGGCAAAGGCTCTGCAGCGCACAAGGCAGCGGTTGTTGGCGACACAGTTGGCGACCCGTTCAAGGACACGGCAGGGCCATCCCTTAATATTCTGATTAAACTGATGGCCATTGTAGCCCTGATGGCAGCCCCCTTGCTTCTGTAAACCGCTTTTTGGAATCAGGTGCAAAGAATAGACTTTTAAATATTAAATGCATTTTTCTTTTGGTTGCAATGGCCAAATCCAAGAACTGTGTTGTTGCTGATAAAAGCAAGAGGAATGTTTTCTGGCCAGGCAAGCCCTTCAAAAAGCGGGCTTGGGTAAGCGACCCAAGCATTTACACAAAGGCTGCAAAAAACCCTAGGGCTTTTTGGGCCAATCTTGCAAGGGAGGGCCTTGCTTGGTTCAAGCCCTGGAAAAAGGTCTATCAAGAAAAGCCACCCTACTTCAAATGGTTTTTGGGTGGGCAGCTGAATGTTTCCTACAACTGCCTTGACAGGCATTTGGAAACCGGGGGAAACAAGGTTGCAATAATTTGGGAGCCAGAGCCCTTGGAAGAGAGAGCAAGAAAAATCACTTACAGGGGCCTTTACAGAAAGGTCTGCAAGTTTGCCAACGTTTTGAAAAAGCTTGGCATTAAGAAGGGGGACAGGGTTGGCATTTACTTGCCCATGATTCCAGAGGTAATGGTTGCAATGCTTGCCTGTTCAAGAATCGGGGCAATCCACAGCGTGGTTTTTTCTGCTTTTTCCGGGCCAAACTTCAAGAAGAGGGTTGATGACTGCGAAGCCAAAGTTCTGGTTACGTGCGATGGCTACTGGAGGAGAGGCAAGCCAATAAATCTCAAAAAGCAGGCTGATGTTGCCGCAAGGGCAAAGAGCGTTAAGAAAGTGGTTGTTGTCAAAAGATTTGGCGATGAGGTCAAGCTAAAGGTGCCAATGAAAAAAGGCAGGGACTATTGGTATCACGAGTTAATGGAAGAGGCAAGCGAGAAAAGCAAGCCCCTGCCTGTTGAGGCCAACACCCCTTTGTTCCTTCTTTATACAAGTGGCACTACCGGAAAGCCAAAGGGAGTCATTCACGACACCGGGGGCTATTTAACCCAAGCCTATTGGACTACAAAATGGGATTTTGATTTGCACGAGGACGATGTCTTTTGGTGCACTGCAGACATCGGTTGGATTACCGGCCACACCTACAATTGCTATGGCCCCTTGGCTGTTGGAACAACAATAGTAATTTATGAGGGGTCTCCAGATATGCCTGATTGGGGCAGGCTTTGGGAGATTGCAGACCAGTTTGATGTAAGCGTTTTTTACACTGCTCCCACTGCAATTAGAATGTTCAAGAAAATGGGGGAAAGCTGGCCAAAGCGCTATGACCTCTCTACTCTTAGGCTTTTGGGAACAGTTGGAGAGCCAATTGATGAGGAAACCTGGCTCTGGTATTTTGATTACATTGGCAACAGGTGTTGCCCAATCATTGATACCTGGTGGCAGACTGAAACAGGCGGAACTCTGGTAAATGCGTTGCCCGGCATTGGGCCGTTTATTCCAACTGTTGCAGGCAGGCCTTTTCCAGGCACAAAAGCAGAGATTTTGGATGAGAGGGGCAAGAAGATTAAAAGGGGCGAAACAGGCTATCTTGTTTTTAAGAGCCCCTTTCCCCCTGGTCTTTTGAGGGGTATTTGGAAAAACCCGAAGAAGTACAGGGACACTTATTGGAGTGAATACGGTATTAGAACCTATTACACAAGTGATGGTGCAAAATGGTTTGACAAGCACAATATTAGGGTTACCGGCAGGGTGGATGACGTGATGAAAGTAGCAGGCCACAGGCTGTCAAGTGCGGAAGTAGAGGATGCACTTACATCGCACCCTGATGTAATTGTTTCCGCTGTTGTTCCAAAACCTGATGAGATTAGGGGCCAGGTGCCTGTTGCATTTGTTGTCCTGAGGCCTGGTGTCAAGGCTTCGCCTGCAGTAGAGGCCTCTTTGGTTAAGCATGTCAGGAGGGCAATTGGCCCAACAGCCAAGCCGCACCAGATATACTTTGTCAAGGACTTGCCCAAGACAAGAAGCGGGAAAATAATGAGGCGCTTTTTGCGCTCAATGCTTGTGAATGAGAAATTGGGTGCTGCAACAACGCTGCAG
>JAFCFG010000020.1 GCA_017608725.1 Candidatus Iainarchaeum sp. | reverse complement strand
AGGAAAACAAAGGGTTTTCCCGATGCTGTTAGTGCCGCCCTAACCAAGTTGCAGGGCAGCTTTGCCATTGCTGTGCTTGATGCTGAAACCAGGGAAGTTGTTGGCGCGAGAAGAAACAGCCCCCTGGTTGTTGGCTTTAACGGAAACAGCGGGTTCTTCCTTGCAAGCGATGTAACCGCTTTTTTGCAGCACACAAACAAGGCCGCTTTTTTGTTGGACAACGAAATGATTTTGCTGAACAAAAAGGCAAATTTCAAGAACTTTTTCTTGAACAAGCCAATTCGGAAAGAGCCTGAAACCATTGATTGGAAGCCAGGCCAGGCAAGCAAGGGCAGCTTCAAGCACTTCATGTTGAAGGAGATAATGCAGCAGCCTGATAAGTGCAGGGAAACCATGCAGGGGAGGCTGTTGCAGGACAGCATTGAATTGCAGGAGATTGAGGAACTTCTTGGCAGGGCAGCCCAATTCAACAGAATTGTTTTGGTGGGCTGCGGAACAGCTTACCACGCAGGAATGGTTTCAGAGTATCTTTTTGAAGAACTCTGCAACTTGCCTGTTGAAACCGAATATGCTTCCGAATTCAGGTACAGGCAGCCGGTGATTGATGAAAAAACGCTCGTTGTTGCAATAAGCCAGAGCGGTGAAACAGCTGACACATTGGCCGCTGTTAGGGAAGCCAAGTCAAGAAATGCAACCGTTCTCTCAATAATAAATGTTGTTGGCTCAACCATTGCAAGGGAATCTGACTATGTGCTTTACATCAATGCCGGCCCGGAGATTGGTGTTGCCTCAACAAAGGCATTCACCTGCCAGCTAACTGCCCTTTCAATGATTGCAATTGCTTTTGCGTTGAAGCTGAAGAAAGTTGAGCCACGGGAATTGCTTGGGCTGATTCCTGATTTAAAGAAAATTCCTGCCCAGATTGACCTGGTTTTGCAGCAGAGCAAGAAGGTTGAGCAGATTGCAAAAAAGTATTTTGAGAAAAGGAACGCCCTGTTTTTGGGCAGGGGCGTTAACTACCCGATTGCTTTGGAGGGCGCTCTTAAGCTGAAGGAGATAAGCTATTTCCATGCAGAGGCAATGCCTGCAGCTGAGATGAAGCATGGCCCAATTGCTTTAATTGACAGCGAGATGCCTGTTGTTTTCCTTGCTGTGAACGATAAGAGCTATGAGAAGATTCTTGGGAATATTGAGGAGGTAAAGGCCAGGGGCGGGAAGGTGATAGCTATTGCAAACTATGGCAATGGCCAATTAGAGGAAAGGGTTGATGAAACAGTCTTTGTTCCAAAAACAAATGAGTTGCTGCAGCCGATTGTAAACGTTGTTCCCCTGCAGTTGTTTGCTTATTTCATTGCTGACTTAAGGGGCTGTGATATTGACAGGCCAAGGAATCTTGCAAAGAGCGTGACGGTGGAGTAGTATGGACAAGGCATTTGAGTTAAGGCATGCAGAGCACAGGGATTTGGACAGGCTGCTGCACTTGCTGCATCAGTTGAGCCCTCCAAAGGGGGATGACCTTAATGTTCCGCAAAATCAGCTTAGGGTTATTTTGGACAGAATGATTAAGGATGAAAACTACCATGTCTGCGTTTTGGAGCAGGATGGCGAGTTGCTTGGAACAGGAACCCTTCTGCTGCAGCTGAATCTTTCCCATGGCGGTAAGCCCTATGCCCATATTGAGAACATTGTTGTTGACAACAGGCACAGGAAAAAGGGGGTTGGCAGGAAAATAGTTGAGCATTTGCTTGAAAAGGCAAGGGAAAAGAATTGCTACAAGGTTATATTATCCTGCACTCAGCACCATATTCCATTCTATGGCAAGTGCGGCTTGAAGAAACAGGGGATTGAAATGCGGGTGGATTTGTAGGAGGCCTTTTAATGCCAGAAGTGAAAGCAGTGTTTTTTGATTTGGACGACACCTTGTTTGATTGCAGTGGCACACTTATTGACAACGCAAGGAAGCGAGCAGCTGCTGCAATGGTCAGGGCTGGCTTGCCTTTGGGCAGGGACGAGGCCTACCAAATGCAGGTTAAGCTCTTTAACCAGCTTGGGCCCCTGGAGAACATATTTGACAGAATGTGTGAGAAATTCAAGTTAAGCAAGGACCGGAGGGAAAAAATTGTTGAGGCAGGCTTTAGCGCATACAACAGTGATGAGGTTGAGCATATTGAGCTCTTCCCTGATGTTCTGCCCGGCCTGAAAGCTTTGAAGAAACAGGGCCTGAAACTTGTTTTGATTACTAGCGGCATTTTTGAGAGGCAGAGTAAAAAAATTGAGTTGCTTGGCCTGCAAAAGGAATTTGATTTGATTTTGATTCACGACATTGAAAAGGATGTGAGTAAGGAGGCGAAATTCAAATTTGCGTTGCGCAAACTGAATTTGAAGCCAAGTGATGTGGTAGTTATTGGGGACAGAATCTACAATGAGATAAAGATTGCCAACAAGCTTGGAATGGTGAGCGTTAGAATGCTTAAGGGAAGATACAAGTCCTTGAGGCCAAGGAATGCTTTGGAGGAACCTGATTACGCAATAAAAGGGGTTTCTGAGTTGCAGCCGCTTCTTGAGGAAATCAAGACCAGCAAGAGGAAGGGAAATGGCTTCAGGGTGGTTGCACTTGGCGGAGGAACTGGCTTGCCATGCGTTTTGCAGGGCTTGAAAGAATACACAAAGCACCTTACTGCAATTGTTACTGTTACAGACAGCGGCAGAAGCAGTGGAGTCCTGAGAAATGACCTGAATGTTTTGCCTCCTGGGGACATTAGAAACTGTTTGATTAGTTTGAGCAATTCCCATGAGCTGCTGAAGCAGCTGTTCCAGTACAGGTTTGACGGAGGGGAAAAGCTCAATGGAATGAGCCTTGGCAACCTTTTGATTGCCGGCCTGGCAAAAGTAACAGGCAGCTTTGAGCAGGCTGTGAAGGAAACAAGCAAGATTCTTGCAATAGAGGGAAAGGTTCTGCCCTCAACACTGCAGGACACTCATTTGTGCGCTGAGCTTGCTGATGGAAAAATAGTTGAGCAGGAATTCAATGTCAGGAAACCGGGAAAGCCCCCTATTAAGAGGGTTTTTTTAAAGCCAGGGAATTCACCAATTCTGTCTGAAGCAGCAAAGGCCATAGAGCAGGCGGATTTGATCGTGCTTGGCCCTGGCAGCCTTTTTACCTCTGTTGTCACCAACCTGCTTGTAAGGGGAATGCCTGAGGCAATCAAAAGGAGCAGGGCAAAGAAAGTGTATATCTGCAACATAATGACCCAGGCAGGCCAGACGGATGATTACCCTGTAAGCCGGCATGTTGAAGCAATTGAGCGCTACCTTGGAAAAAATGTCTTGGACGCGGTAATAGTTAACAACAGCAGGCCAAGCAAAAGCGTTTTGGACAGCTACAAAAAAGAGAATGCAAAGCTGATTGAGTTGGACAAGCAGAATCTGCCCAAGGGTTTGAAGGTTATTGAAGCTGACCTAATTGATAGGAAGCACAACGTGAAAGAGGAATGGCAGAAGAAGGACCTTTTAAGGCATGACAGCAAAAAGCTTGCAGAAATTCTAATTGGCCTGATAAGTTAGCTATTTTTTTCACTAAATTTTGGCCCACTCAGCTAAAATTTCCAATTGGCCTGATAAGTTAGCTATTTTTTTCACTAAATTTTGGCGCAGTTAACTAAAATTTTTAATTGCCTGATTTTTTTTCAATTGCCTGATTTGGCTGATCAGTTTCCTAATTCCGGTTGGGTTAATCAGCCAAGCTTTATTTTCTTTCCGTTGACTGCTTCCACAAACATCTTTCTTACTGTTCCATCCTTTTTCTTCAAAAAGGATTCATAAACAGGCAAGTAAACCACATCAATTCTTTTTACAATCGTGTTCTGCCAAAGCTTTTTCAAGACCTTTGGCAAGCTGTTTCTGTCAATTGCTTCCCTCATCAAGCTGATTGCTGAAACGTTTTCCACCGGCAGCTTGTTTAGGGATGGTAACAATGGATGCAGGGCATTTGTTGGCAGGTCAATGTCCTTTGCAAGATAGTAAAAACTGCTGCCTGCCGCTTCCTCTTTTCCAACAAAGCCCTTCTCAAGCAATTTCTTCAGGCCTCTTTTCACAATTGCTTCCTCTTCTTGCACCTGCTGGACAATTGCATCAAACTCCTTCTTTTTGTCAAGTGACAAAAGAATTTTTGATTCCTTTTCGCTTAAATTATTCAATTGCTGCAAGCCCCTGCTTTCAATAAACTCGCCTTTGTTTGGCAGGAAGTGCAAGAGCTCGCCACTAATGCTGTTAATATAGGCCTCTGCCCTGTGGAATGTTTGCTTGCTGTTGAATGCGTGCAATTCCACCCTGTAAACAGGCATATACCTCAACTGTATGCTTTCAATTCCCTCTTCTTCTCCCAGAATTCCCAAAAACTTTTTCTTCCTCATTGAGTTGAACAGGGCCCTTGCCCTCTCCTCATCCAACCTTGCCGGGAATGCAAGCAATTCAAGTTCTTCAGCCGGCAAAATGCTTTTTGCCTCTTCCTCTACTTCCTGCTCTGCTTCACCAATTGGCTCTTCCTCTTCTTCTTCCTCTTTCTCCAAACCAGGCATTCTCAGCATTGAACTTTCTTCGTCTATTTCAACGCCGTTTTCCTCCAGTTTGCTCAGCACCTCACCCAGTTTGACCTTTGCATTGTACTTTGAATTCAATGTCTTAACCATCTGGTCAACAACGCTTGTCTCAAGTTCGCCTGCTCTCTGCAGCTTGTTGTTTGCCATTTCTGCAGCAAGCACCAAAACCTCTTCATTGCCCAACTGTTTCTGCCTTTCAGCTGTTTCCGCTTCCCTGCCTTCGTGCTGCGACATCCTTGGCCTGACCTTCAAAATAAAGGCCCTGGTTGTTTCCTCTCTTCTGTCGCCGGTTAAGGCAACCCCAACTGGCAGTGTTTTAATAAAACTGCTTTTTTTGTAGGGCCTTGGGATAATTGTAGGAGTCCTCTTGTAAACAGCCTTAATGTCATCATCAAAGACAAGTTTGTGGCTAATCATCAAATCAAGCTGGCTCAAGACTTTGCTGTTGATAGCGCTTGGCTGCTGTGTTGCAAAAACAATAGAGCAACCGGGCTGCCTTCCCTGCTTTACATACTCAACCAATGCGTTGCTTGCTGGAGAGACAACATTTCCGCTTGGAATAAGGGTGTGGGCTTCATCAATAAACAGCCAGGTTGGCGGAATCCCGTATTCAAGCAGCTTGTCAATGTCCCTTTCCTCCTTGAACCTTTGGGCTGATTCCCTTCTTGTGCTAATCTTTCTTGCTGCAAGAATCCTCCTTGCAAGAAGCCCAATGACCAGAGCACTAACATTGTCTTCAAGGAACGAAGTGTCAATGATGGTCAACTGGTTTTCCATGCTCAATTCTGCTAACGGCGTTCCTGTTTCACTGAAAATACCCCAGTTTTTTGCTGCTTCAAACCTGCTCACCAATGCCCTGATTGAATCAGGCTTGTAGCCCTTGTCACTGCTGTTTAGTTCCGAATCTGTCCGCAGGCATTCAATCAATTCATCCAAAGAAAACAGGTCTTTTTTTCCCTTGGCGTTTTTTCCATCACTTTTTTTGTAGCCTTCCCTTACTTTGTAGAGGGCTTTTTCCAACAGCAAGCCGCTTGGGCTAAACCTCTCAATGCCAAACGTTAAACACCAGTCATCTGTTGTAAGCAGTGCTGGCGGAATGCTGAATGTTGCATCATAGGTGTTTTTCGGAATCTGGCCCTCCATTCCAAGCGGAATGAATACTTTTACATTCTCCAGGCCCTGCGGCAACAGATTCCATTTTGCCAAAAGTTGCAGTTCCCTTTCATCCCTGTTCGGAAACCTCATGCTCCAGAAAACCCCAACTGGGTCAATTACAATTATTCCAACGTTCTTGTTGTGCATGGCAAGCTCTTCGGCAATTACCCCCATGATGTAACTATTGTGAACAATGATATCACTTGCAACAAAATTGTGCACTTTTGGTATTTCAATATCATAAACCTCTGTTTCCCCAATTAATTCCCTTATACTGGCAATTTCGTCCCAAAAAATATCTGATTGAGCAAGCAGCTGTACCCCTTTGTTTTCATCAACCAAAGAAATTTTCAGCAGTTTCTCTCTTGAAGGGGCATAGTTAATTGCATTGTGGAATGATTTTGGGGCATACCCCAATACTCTTGCTGTAGCCTTCCAATTCTTTGGCCTGTAGCTGTCCCACATCTCTTTGGGAATTGTGTCAATGTTTGGGTTTCTGTTCAGATCGGATGCTTCTTGAAATGCTTCCTTTTGCTTTAGTTCTTTTGCCCCAAAAAAGCCTATTTCAGATATAAATTTTACCACGTTTTCTCCATACAAAACAACTTCAAATGAATCAAATGGCTTGCCTTCAATTTTCATTTTTTTCTCTCTCAAGGTGGAAATAATTCCAAACCTTAAAAGCAAGTGTTGTATTTGCCTTGCCATCTTTTCAGAACTGGATGCATAACAGATGCCCCAACTCTTGCTTCTGCTAATCCTATAAATGCTTCCGTCGCAGCTAAACATTCTGTTCAAAAAAAGCGCAAGCTGTTCTTTTTCCAACTGCATTATCTCTTTTGGAATAAACTTTTCTTTTGACAGCTTATTATACAACCCAATTGATTCAATGAACCGAAGCAAACTGCTCTTTTGCGAAATAACAAAGCTGTCGCCTGTAAACTGCCCTTTTTTGTTTCTTACAATGTGGTTTGTATCAATCTTTTTCTTTTTTTGGACAACCCTGAAACAACCGCTTTTGCT
Source organism: Candidatus Iainarchaeum sp. (assembly GCA_017608725.1). Lineage (GTDB taxonomy): Archaea > Iainarchaeota > Iainarchaeia > Iainarchaeales > JAFGDB01. The sequence continues at coordinate 3,014 of JAFCFG010000020.1, read as the reverse complement.
GTGCTGTTTGACTTCTAAGCCGCAATCAAATTCAAAAACGGCATTTTTAAAGTCTTGTATTATTTGGCTGTCTCCGTTACTGAACAACACAAATTGATTGCCTAAATGGCCTTCTGCAAGCAAGTACGCCAACAGCTTTACATCGCATTCCTTCATTCTGGTTTTTCCAAACGCTTTCAGGGTTCGCGGTGTGGCTATCCTGCTTCCTTTTCTTAATTCCTCAGCTGGTCTCCAGCCATTTACAGTGAGCAGCGGGTGCTCTGGTGTAAGCTTTATTTCCCTGCCACTCCTTAATTTGATATGCAGTAGCTTATTCACTTTCCTTTTAAAAAAAGCAATTTTCTCTATTTCCTTAACCTTCAAATCGTGGTCCAAGGCTAAAACCTTAGAGTTAACATTTTCCAATTCCTTTATGGGCAAAACGCACCCATTACTTAATGGAATTAACGTGTCCCCATGAAGGCATTTTCCACTCCCTCTTGCACCGCATACAAAGACAACGTGCGGATTCAAGCTGTCTAGGTAAACGCGCTTTCCCTTAGCATCCTCTTCTGCAACCTCTCCAATGAAGAGGCCCCCTAGGCTGCCGTACTTTTTGTAAACGCTTTTTTTCCTTCCAATAAAAACCATGTTCTCTTCGTGCTGCAGGAAATCAAGGCCTGGCTTTATACTGGGGGCTGGTGTTGCCTGCTCTTGCTTCTTATCAGCTGGCTTTTCCTTTTGCTCTTTTCCGGCTTCCTCTTTTATGCCCTCTTCCTTTATTCCAAGCTCTTTGTCCAAGGGGGCTTTTTCTTCCTCCTCTGCTGCCTTCTCTGCCTTTGCAACCACTATTTTCTTTATCTTCTCCCTCAGCTCTTTTTTCTTCCCATCGTCAATTGGGGCAACAACCTTTATTTTGGGCTTTTTTGCCCTCTTTTTGGGCTTTTTCTCCTCTTCGGACTTTTTTTCTCCCTCCATCCATTCTTCTGCCTCTTCCTGCCCTTTGTCTGGCTGCTCTTTTTCGCTGTTTTCCTCTTCTTCCTCTGGCTGTCCCTCCTCTGGTTTCTTTTCATTGTCCTCTCCGAAAACCTCTTCAAACAGGTCAGTGCCCTTTTCAGCCTGGCCTTCATTCTCCTCTTCCGCCATTTTAAACCACTAATCTATACAATAGACGCGGTTTAAATATTTTAAGTTAATGGTTTAGCTTTATTGACGAATTTTTAATTATTGCAGCGGAACACTGCTCTTTCATTATCTTTTTAAATTGTTTCAGGAAGGTCATAGTTAAACAAGGTGGTTAAAAATAAGGCTTTTGCTGAAATTCCTGGCACTGAACGATTTCTCTTATTCTATTCTGGAGCCGAACAAAATGCAGGGCTTTATTTACAGCCAGCTTCGCGGCACACCGCTTGAATTCCTGCATGACAAGCCTGGTTGCAAGTTTTTCTGCTTCAGCAACATTTTCAGGCCAAACAGGGAAAAAAAGCAAAGGCCTTTTCCACAAGTTATAAGAAGCGGCGATGGCTTGTGCTGGCTTATAAGTTCCCCCAATGAGCGGCTTATCCAGTGCATTTTTGAAAAGGCATTGGTGTTCAAAAAAGAGAATGCTCCAATAAACATGGGGGAAGCACGGTTTAACCTTGAATCAGCGAAAACGCTGCAGCCCAAATTGAGGGTTCCATGCAGGCTTGTTACTGCTACGCCGATTGTAATGAGGATTCCACAATATGCTTTTGCAAATTACGGTATAAGCAGCAGCCTGCCTTGGCTGTACTGGCGCCCTGACATTGACTTCAATGCTTTCATCAAGCAATTGGAGGAAAACGCTTTCAAAAAATTCAACGAATACAACAACACAGACATTAAGTGTTTTCCCCTTTTTGAGCAGTTTGAATTCAAAAAGGCAACAACAACCCAGATAGTTGAAGAAGGCAAAAACATTCCGCTGCATGGAAGCATTTGGGAATTCAGGTTCAGTTGCCTTTCACCAAAACAGCAAAAGGTTCTGCAATTCGCAGCAGACTCTGGCTTAGGAGAAAAAAACACCCTAGGAAACGGGTTCGTGAACGTGGTTAATTGACAAAAACCTGCCTTGGGAAAGTGTATGCAGATGGGGAAGGAAACAGCAAAATGGCTTAAAAAGGCAGAGCATGACTTGGTTACTGCCCAGGTTAACCTTGATGGCGAATGCGATGCCCTGAACCCGCATTACATTGAAACAAGGTATCCTGTAGAGAGCTATCATGATGAAGAGGTTGCTGCAGAGGCAATTGCCAACGCAGGAGCTGTGGTAAAATGGGTGAAAGAAAAATTGATGAAGTAATCAGGAAAATGGCTGGCTTCAAGCAAAGGGCTGCTATCAGCAAAATCATAGTCTTTGGCTCTTTTGCAAGAGGCAAGTTCACGGAACACAGCGACATAGACCTGCTGCTTGTTAACCCCAAATTCAAGGGAAAAAAGTTCCATGAGAGAACAAAGGGCCTTTGGCTGCAATGGGACCTTGGCCTGCCAGTTGACTTCATCTGCTACACTCCGAAGGAATTCAACGCACTAAAAAAACGCCCCACAATCGTAAAAGAAGCCCTGAAAGAAGGGGTGGTGGTGTAATAGAAAGTGCTTACAGTTTGTGTAAGTGGAGTAGTAAAAATGCAGGGCTTTTAAAAAATTGAAGAGATGAAAAACATGAAACTTGAAATTCCAATGTATAATGATGTTTGGATGGATAATGGCATTGAGACATTCTATACAATTCTTAAACAAGAACAAAACGGGGTTTTCAAAGCCAAGATTGAAAACAATTCTCTGATAATAGATATAAACAATTTTAACAAATTTAAAGAAGCTCTTGGAAAAGCTTTGGGCAATAGAAGGTATAATCTTATTGTTGTTAAGAAAGATAAAAAGAGCGGTGAGAAGAAGCAGATTAAAAAAGACCACATCCTTATTCACGAATCAACAAAAATAAAAGGGAAAGTTGCATTTAAGGAAGCATTATACAATGAAAAAACCGCCATTAATACTACTAAAAAGATACT
>JAFCFG010000192.1 GCA_017608725.1 Candidatus Iainarchaeum sp. | reverse complement strand
TGGAAACCATGCTTCTATATCATATTTTTTTGCTGCCACAATACCGAGATCGCCTGAAGCAATATTCACAACACGATACGGAATCTTCAGCTTTTGCATGATTTCTTCAGCATTAGCAAGCAACCTTTCATGCTCACTCTTGCTTTCCTCTGGCTTGCAAAACACGAATTGCTCTATCTTGTTGAACTGTCTCACCCTGAAAATGCCTTTTGTGTCTATACCGTGTGTTCCTGCTTCCTTCCTGAAACATGCTGACACGCCGGCAAATTTCAATGGAAGGTCTTTTTCATAAAGAAGCTCATTCATAAAGTATGCTGCGATTGGATGCTCGCTTGTTGCAATCAGGTAAAGGTCTTGATTTTCAATTTTATAGAGGACATCTTCAAAATCTTGCAAGGAGGTAACGCCTTCGTAAGCCTCACGTCTTATCATGTATGGTGGCTGTATTGGAATAAAACCTTTTTTTGCGAGCAAGTCAAGAGCAAAGAGCAAAACGTTGCAAGGCTAAATCCAAAAGCACGAGTTGATTTTTCAGGTAGTAAAAGCGAGCACCAGCAACTTTAGCCGCGCGTTCCACATCAATTAAATCAAGATTTTTTCCCAGTTCAACATGATTCATAACCTTGCGTTTGATTGGCTTGCCCCACTTACGCACAACAACATTTCCTTGTTCATCTCTTGCAATTGGTACATCATCAAGCAATAAATTTGGTATGCTGAGCAAAAACTTACGTATCTCAGTTTCTTCCTTCTGTAATTCTTGTTCAAGCTTTTCCAGCTTTTTATCAAGTTGCTTTGATTTGGCAATAAGCTTCTCTGCCTTTGCCTTGTCTTTCTTTATAATCTTTCGCACATCCTGCGAAATCAAATTCCGTTCATGCCTTAACTTATCAACTTCCTGCTTATGCTTCCTGAATTTCTGGTCAAGAGAAAGGAGCTTATCTACCAATGAAGGGTCCATAAACCGTTTTTTCATTACATCCCTGACAAGCTCTGGCTGTTCGCGAATCAGCCTTATGTCTAGCATGTTGTTTCTTAGCCCATAGGCTATTTAAATTTATCCAACTTCTCCGAAGTTTCGAGACCGAAAATTTCTATTTCCAACCCGGCTTTGCTTTCAAGAGCCATAAGATAATCAACAAATTCTTTATTTACAGCATAAAAAGGATAATAAACCAGCTCATCAATTTCTTTTTTGCCTATCTCAATTCCTTCGAGAAAAATAACAAGCTCTTGGATGCCTGCTTTTGCTAGCTCCTTGCCTCGCGGCAAGACAGTAGCGCAATCAAACGCTTCTGTGTGATCATCACCGTATATGATTGCTATCGGTTTTTTCTTATCGACTTGGCATGTAGTTTCGCCTGTAGCAAACTGAGCAAAGAGATAGCCTGCGAACCTTGCAAAGTTATCTTTTGTTTCAACATATGGAGCTTCAGAAAAATAATAGAGGTTATGGCTCTTGCTGAAAGTTTTTGCCATTGCATTCATATGGCATGCACCAACGAAAAATATTAGCATAACCTGGCGTGAGTAGTATTCAGGTTTCATTTGCTTCTCAGCATTCTTGGCAAGCTCATAACCACGCGAATCTTGCGTAATATCAAAATTATAATAATGGGCTGGCTCTATATTTTCTTTCCAGTATTCTTTCAGCTTTTTAACATTAAAATTCTCGTAATAAGGGCCGAGCAAAGCGCGCTCAAGGCTTGTCGAAAGAGAAGGCTTAGCTTTGCCTGTGTTTTCAACACATGAGTTAAGTGTGAGCAATGCTATAAGCGTGCCCGCCAATATTTTTTTTTTTTTTTAGCTATGTAGCTTATATTTAAAATCTTTCATAAAATTTTTATAGTCTTGGCTTTGCTAAGAGACGAGGGCCCGTGGTCTAGGGGCTATGACGTCGCCCTTACGCGGCGAAGGTCCCAGGTTCGAATCCTGGCGGGCCCATTTCTGCTCTTGTCGAAATTCTAAAATTACAACAATCGAAAAATCTTTAAACCCGTTTTTCTCTTGTGAGTTATGGTAACAATAAAAATCAAGAAGAAGCAGGATGCGAAATTGCCTTGTTATGCATATGAGGGTGATGCTGCCGTGGATTTGTTTGCCAATGCAAGAATTGTGCTGAAACCTGGCCATAGGGTTGCTGTGCCAACTGGCATCTTCTTGGAATTGCCAAAAGGTTATGTAGGCTTGGTCAAGGACAGGAGTGGTTTAGCCTTACGTTATGGCCTCATAACTCTTGCTGGTGTTATCGATAGCAATTACCGTGGCGAAGTTAAGGTTGTGCTTGCAAACCTAAGTCGTAAGGCATATGTGATAGAGAAAGGCATGCGCATTGCACAGCTACTCCTGCTGAAAGCTGAAAAAATAAACTTCAGGGAGGTTAGCGAGCTGAGCAAGAGCGAGAG
>JAFCFG010000019.1 GCA_017608725.1 Candidatus Iainarchaeum sp. | reverse complement strand
GGGTTGTTGCAGACATCTGTTGTTTCGCTGTTGGCATCATCACAGTCTAGATTACTATAGCAGGCAATTGAGCAAATAGAGTTGCTGCAGTTGGCATCGCAGGTTCCGGGATTAAGGCAGATATCAGTTGTAAGGGAATTGTTGTCATCGCAGCCGGCATTGTTGTTGCATTCAACAGGGCAAGCAGTGTTAGTACAGTCAGCAGCGCAGGTTCCGGGATTAAGGCAGGTGTCAGTGGTTAAGCTGTTTGAATCATCGCAGCCGGCATTGTTGTTGCATTCAACAGGGCAAGCAGTATAATTGCAATCGGAATCGCAAGCCCCTGGATTCAAGCAGACGTCTGTTGTTAGGGCGTTGCTGTCATCACAATTGGCATCAATTGAACACTCAACAGAACAGGCGGTACAGCTTCCAGCAGTGCACTCTGTCCCAATGCTGCAGGTTGTTGGGGCTCCACTGCAGCAAATGAGGTAATTGCTTGAATCGGCGCAAATGGTTTGGTTAGCATCTAGGCCATCACAACCACTTGAAAAGCTGCAGGGGCTTGCAACAGGGTAGCCACTGCACTCAACATGGCAAACTGAGTCAGCTGTAGCCGTGCAGTCTGATTCACAGCAGTCCTGGGGACAATTCAAATAATCCTCGTTGCCGGTGCAATCCCCATCGCCGCAATCGGCAAAATATATTGTGAAAAGACCAGTGCCAGGCATACTGGAGATGGAGGAAAATAAAAAGAAAGTGGCAACTAAGGCAATTACTATAATTAGTGGAGCAAAGGCTATCCTATCCATTATCCATCCAGGATATATAAGGATTAATCAATATTTAAAAGTTGCAGAATTTAAAAGTTGCAGAATCTGACTATAAATGGCAAAGCAGGCAGGCAAAGCAGGCAGGCAAAGCAGGCAGGCAACCAAAAAAAGGAAAGAATTAAAAGCTGGAAAAGAGAAAAAAATAGTTGTTTGGATTCGATTCTTTTGATTTAATAGGGTTGTTAGTTATAAAGGGTTGTTAGTTATAACTGTAAATGGGGTATTTGGTTGAACCCAACAAAGCCAAGGAGATTGGTCGGCACCAGCATTTACCTAGCCGGAACAAAGGTAAATTTGGGAAACCCAAAAACAATTGAGTGGTTGAAAGCTGAAAAAATAAAGAAAGTGTTCTGCCTATACCCTTTGACACAAAAACAGTTTGGCATGCTATCAGAGCCTGCTAAAAGAGGAGCCAGCACTATTGATTTCTTTTATAGGGGCTGGGGAATTGACCCGATGTTTGTTGCAAAACTGAGCATGGCCGGGATTAGAGTATCTTCTATTTGGAGAAGCCCTGACAAATTCAGGGAAAACGCCTCTTTCTTAAAAGAAGCCGTAGAAGTAACACGAAAAAACGGGCGGTTTCTAATCCAATGTTTTACTGGAAAGCATGCAAGCGGTGCATATGCCATGTACTACTTGGCAAATGCAACTGATTTGAACTTCAAACAAATACAAGCCATATTCCACAAATCAGGTTTGGGAAAAGACATTAGTAGAATAGAGCACTTTCTATCAATGGCAAAAATAGACATTAAGGATGTGATTAAAAGACGAGAAGCCATGGGCAAGGTAATTGGCGCAATATATTTAAAAGCAGGTGCAAAACAGAGAAAAAAGAAAAAAAGGTTTTGGCAGTTTAGGGGAAAAATAAAATAGTTATGTAGCTAAATGCTACATAACATATCTTGCTTACCTCTTTTTAGCTTTTTTTGGAAAGAGCTTAACAAGCAACCTAAAATCATTCATTAGGGCAGCTTCTTCCCTGCCTTTAAGGGCTATTACTGGGGGTTCTGCAGCACTTTTTCTATGTAAATTGGCATAAAGGGCATGGCCGCCTTGGGTAAGTTCTGGAAGGGACCTTTTCATGCCTTCTCGCCTGAGATATAGCTCCATCTGCTTTCTTTCTGCCTTGTCCATTACTGCCAGCCAGGTTAATACCCTTACCGCACCTTCAACTGTTTTCAGCTGGGTTCTTGCAATGCGCTGTTGGCCGGTTACATGCCTCTGCCTTCTGTAAGTAAATCTCTTTTCAGGCACATAATATTTATGCTATTTCTAAATAAAAAGCAGCCGGAAAAGGGCTTGACTTATACATAACATATTTTCTGGCCTGGCCAAACCCCTGCTCCCATTTGGGCCCCTTTGTTCCACTATTGAAAAATGAATGCAGTTTTTGGTATATTTTTTCAAATTTACGAAGGAATTTTGCGGCATAAGATGGATTATCCTTTATTTAGTATAGGGGGCGCTTTGTTATGCGCATGTGGGCATTCTGAGAGGTTTAGAGGGAGAATAAAGCGTTATTCCACTATTCTTTGATGGCTTAAACGCTGTTTGATGCTGTGCCCTGCCTTGGTTTGGAATTCTTATTGGAATAATCTCTAGGGTGGCGCGAAAAAAGCGGTTTGGAAAGCGAACCAGGGAGCAGTGAAATTGCACTTTTTTCAGGGAGAAGAAGGGAGATGGGTTATGTAGCAGTTAATGTTTACTTTCGTTAATTTTCCCTTTTAGGGGGATTCAAACAAGCCCTAAAATTATAGCCCCAAAAACCCTTTTACGGGTTTTTGTTCTGGTTGTGTGAAAATAATAGGAGGCAAAGAAAAGAAATAACTGTCCAAGAATTTGTGTTTTTATTTAAAGGTTCTTGTAAATGTTTCTTCTGTGGGCAACCCTTCTTACGTCAATGAGTTCCTTTGAGGATATTTGAAATGACTGAAACAATTGGCTTGAAGGAATTAAGAGTTGCTTTGGAGAAAACCTTGGCCAGTGATTTAAAGCAGGTTGCAGAGGGGATTTTAGTTGCTGCGGGTATTAAAAAAAAGGGAATTGAATTCTACGAAAAACAGGCCGAAGGATTTAGGGGGGAATGGCTTCCTTCTTCATATTCCTTGCAAACCAGGGGAGGGAGCACTTGAAGGCAATAAATTCCCTTGCACAGCAGTTCTACGAGTCTATTGCCAAAGGCATAAAGAATGAGGGAGCAAGGCAATTCTTCCTTGCCTTGGCTGGGTTCGAGAAAATATTAGGGTAATTCCTTAAAGTGGGGGCCTGTAAGGGGAATCTGTTATGTATAAGTGTGGTTTGCTGCCTTTTGAAATTTTCTTCTCAATCAAAATCTAAGATTTTTGAAAATTCCCTGCCAAGATTTTTTGAAACGGGCCTGGATTCTTTCCCCAGCCAAAAAATACCAGGGAAAAAACCATCAAGAAATTTAAATTGGCCTTGAAAACATTTCCATTCCCGGGGCTTTTCCTTTAAAAAATCAAGGAAAAAGACAAAAATATTTTTTCAAGGAAAAAAAAACGCCGAAAATAAAAACCTAATTCAACCCCAAATTTAAGTCATTTTTCTAAACAATTGCTCCCTGCCTGCTTTGCAAATCAAACGATTTTTGCTCTTTTGCGCTGTTTGGGTGCTTTAGTTGGGGGTTTTAAGGCAAAAAAGCACGAAAACGCAAACTGTATTTTTTTGGGAAAAAAATTTCACTGGAAAAACAAGGGAAAAGTTATGTATAAGCAGGCCTTATTCTTTTTCTTTTGTGTTTTGGGGCAAAATCTGTTTTTTCTGGCTGAGCAGATTTTTCTTAAAAAGGTTTTGGTTGCTAAAATTTGCTTGGGGTGTTTTTTTGAAAGTAAGTGAGTTAAAACCAAAGACCCAGGTGGATGAAATTACTTTGGAAGTAGTCAGTAAAGGCGAAGTCAGAGAGTTTGCAAATGAAAGAGGCAGCGGAAAGGTATGCAGCGCAGCAGCAAAAGACGAGGCCGGGGATGAGATAACTCTTTCTTTGTGGAATGAGCAATGCGACCAGATTAAGGAAGGCCAAAAGGTTAAGATTGAGAACGGTTGGTGCAGCGAATACCAGGGCCAAAAGCAGGTAAGTGCTGGAAAATTTGGAAAACTGACTGTTTTAGAATAACCAAGGTTGGAAATTCCTTTTTTTCCAGTTTTCAGTGGGGCAGGAAAGGGAGCATTAGCTTGTTTTAGAATAACCAAGGTTGGAAATTCCCGAAAAAGGGTGTTTTTGGGATAGGAAATCTTGGGAATTATTGGAAAATTTAGAAAATTGGCAATTGGGGTGTGTTCGTGCTTGCGGCTGGGACGCTGGGGGGGCTTTGAAAAATTCAGAATTGGCAATTGACAGGGCATTGGAACTAGAATTCTTGGTTATTTTTCAGCCTTTTGAATGCTGCTTCAACCGTCTTGTCATTTACATGCGGCTTGTGGTGTCTAAAACCACCGCCAAAACTATGCGGGATGTGCAGCAGCTCATGGATTAAGGTTTTTATCTGCTGCTCCCTGGGCTGCTTATCAAACCTTTCGCTGATTAGCTCAATAACATAAAAGGGTTTTTGCCGCATCCCAAGCTGCATTACCTTCCCCAAAGCATGGATTCTTGCAATAACGCGCTTGGTCTTTGTTCCCTTGCTCTTAACACAGGCAACCCTTTCCAAAGGAATGTGATCAAAACCAAGCTGTTCAGCTATCTCCCCTAACTTTTCAGTCCATTCCTGGGAGAAGGTGTATTTCATGGTGCGGTTCCCCTGCTATTGCCTAATTTCAGTTCCAAAAAGCCAAAAAACATTGGCTGTTATTAATCAATCCCTGCTATTGCCTAATTTCAGTTCCAAAAAGCCAAAAAACATTGGCTGTTATTAATCAATTCCACTTCTCAAAATCCTAAAAGATTACCTGCTGTTGTTCCCCACTTCCTGAAATCCTAAAAGATTACCTGCGGTTGTTCCAGCTGCTGCTTGCAAACCCCTCTCTGAATTGCTCAACCAATGCCCATTCCTCTTCTCCCAACTTGCCTAAAACCAGCTTAATGCCAAATGTCTGTTCAAAGCCTTTTTTCAAAGAATTGCTCAAATCCTCAACTGAAACCCCTCTGCCCAATTCCTTTTCAATTGATGTTACCCTGTCCTGAACTGTTGCAATCATCTTGTCCCTTATCTTCTCGCTTGGGACCTTGAGCAATGAAAACATCTTTTCCACATCAACTGCCATTAACAGAGTTCCGTGGTGCAAAATAGCCTTATTTCTCCTTGTTTGCGCGCAGCCGGAAATCTTCCTGCCATTTACCACTATATCATTTAGCGGGGCATAGCCTGCCTTCAGGCCGAGATTTTTCAAACCAGCTATCACCGCGCTGCATATCTTTTCATAAGAGCCGAGCAAGTCAGCAGGAACAAGGCTGTTTTCCTCGGCAATAACAAAACTATAGGTCAGCTCTTTATCATGGAAAACTGCGCCGCCGCCTGTTATTCTCCTAACAACATCAATGCCTTGGAGCTTGCATCTCTCTGTATCTACCTCCTCCTCCAAACTTTGAAAACAGCCAATGCTTACTGCTGGTGGCTTCCACTGAAAAAACCTGAGAGTCGGCTCTTGTTTGGCAAAGAGGATTGCTTTATCAATAGCCATGTTTGTAAAGGCATCCTTTGGCTTATCAATTATCAAACGGAAACTCATTTTTCCTCTCCTTCCTTTGCCATTCCTATTGCATAAACCAAGTCCTTAACAGCAAAACCAAATAAGCGCAAGTTGTTTTCTTTCACCACCCTATCCAGCACTGGTTGCAACTCCTCCAACTTCCTGCCCTTTATACTCTTCTCAATCAAATCTATTCCTGTTTCCGGATACAGGAAGAAGTCTCCAGTAACCTTGATGTCCGTAACAATGCTGCCTTCAAATCCCACACTGACTTTAAGCAGCTTTCCGTTTGGAACCTTGTAGTTGTATCTGGCCTGCAAAAAAACACCCTTTGAACAGATTCCATTCAAAAAGTTCTATAAATGTTAGGGCCAAAAGTAATTTGTTCTTTTTTTGACTAGGCTCCAACTGCTGCAGCCCAGATAGATTCAATTACCCCTGGAAAAAACAACACGAGAAGCCCGAGCAAAACAAGTACAAGAACGCCTTCGTCCAGCCTGTACCACATCACGAACATTGCAACAACCGGTATTGCAAGCAAGGCCGGGCTTAAATGCATTGTTGCAATAGCATAACCTGAAAACAAACCAAGTGTAAAGAGCAGTAAAAGGAAGGTGGCAACCTTTGCAATCAAAACAGGAACAGCCTTGATTAGTCTTCCAAAGAAGTTTGCCACAACAGTCATGATAAAATTAGCCCTATTAAAGTATTTAAATTTGCTTTTTGCTTACAAGATTCAAAAAGTGGTTGCACTGCTTCCTAATTTCGCATTTCCCGCACTTTGGGTTTCTTGGCAGGCAAACAGCCTAGCCATGCCCAACCATTAAGTGATTTAATTCAATCCAATGCCTTTTTGGGGCTGCCTCCATCAGCTGCTGCTCTGTCTGCTTCGCTGCCCTAGATTCCGCCAATCCAATTCTGTTCGAAATGGGCTGGATGCGAACGTCCACTGGAATTGCCCGCTTCCCAAAACCGTAAACAAAAACACAGTTTGCTGTTTTTCCTTCCAACAGCAGCAGGAGAGTAAGCTGCTCTAGAACACAAGGAGGTTCCATTAAATTTTTCAACTATCAGCCTACTAATTTCTTGCAGTCCCTTTGCTTTCACCTTATAAAAGCCTGCTGGCTTGATTGATTTCTCTATGTCTTTTAATTGGGGTTTGGAAATGGCGCTAGCTGTATTTTTTGTATTTGGCAAACAACTGCTCTGTTGCCTTCCCTGCATTCTGGCCCTTGTCCTTTGGCTTAAAACTGTTGCAACCAGAACATTGAAGGCATCCTTGTTTTGCACAACAGCTGGCCTGTTGACCGCTTTTCGCATTGGACCCAAAATTGCTGAAATATCTTTAACCATGGTAAAAAAAGAAAATTGGAAAGAAAATTAAACTGTTTTAATTGGACTGAAATAATTTTCCTTGCACCTGGTGCTGCAGAACATCCTGCTGTACAAGTCAAATTTTTCCTCTATTATTTTACCACAGTTCACACAACGCCATTGCTTCCTCTCGGCAAAATTCGGGGCCCTTTGCTCAGTTAAGGTAATGCCCAAAATACCCTCACCTCAAAATAAATAAGTAAACAAAGGAAATTTAAGGATATTTCCTTTAAAAAGCAAACCATTTGATTAGCCATAGTATGAAAAGAAAAAAAGCAGGTTACTCCTTTTTCTTCTTTTTTTCCTTGGCACCTGGCTTTTCTTCCTCTGCCTCAGCTGGCTGGCAGACTGCTTTCTCTTCTTCAACAGGAGCTTCAGCTGTTTCCTCTGGCTTTTCCCCAGTTGCTTTCTCTGCAACAGCTTCCGTTTTTTCCTCGGTAGGTTCTTGGGCTTCCCCTGCCTTCTCTTCAGCAGCTTCTTCTTTGGTTTCTTTCTGCTTTTCTTCAGCAGGTTCAGCTTCTTCTGCTGGCTGTTCTGTTGCTTCTTCAGCAGGTTCAGCTTCTTCTGCTGGCTGTTCTGTTGCTTCTTCAGCAGGTTGTTCTTCAGCAGCTTCTTCTTTGGTTTCTGCGGTTTCGCCTGCAACTGTTCCAAATGCAACCTTTCCCCTAACTGCATCAATCTTGACCTTTACCTTCTGGCCTGGTTTTGTGTTTGGAACAATGACAACAAAACCCTTTACCTTTCCTATGCCATCTCCCTTAGTGCCGGTTGCCTCTATCTCAATTTCGTATATGCCTCCTTCTTCCACAGGCTTCTCTGCTTCAAACCTTCGCCTGTTGTATTTACTGTATGCCAATTAATCCACCTCCAATTTCAGAATGAAAAAAAGGCCTCAAATCAAGACCAAAAAACACCATAGCTCTCTTAAAAGAAAAATCTAAATTCAAACCAAAAAACATCAAGGCATCAAACTCCCTTATCCAAAAACAAAAACAGGCAATAACATTCAATTAACTATTTAGAACCAGTGTCCTCTTTTTATGTTAATCACACCATCCGGTAGCTAATTTAACCTGCACAATGGTTTTTAAAACTATAGCCCGGCCCCAAAAAAAGAAAAAGGGGGAGAAGGCTATCTACTTTGTAGCTGCAATTGTGGGCTCTTTTGATAGGTTGTAGAATGCCTTCAAAGCAACAACCAATACTGCTGGTGCTGCGAACATTGAAATCGCCTCAAGAATGCTCACCAAATACTCCCCAAGGTAAGGGATTGTACTAAGTGCTGCCCCTGGGATCCCTACTGCAATCAAGGCAATGCCCGCTATAAGGAAGTCCTGAACTTCTTTGTCAGCTATGTTTACAAAGCCGACAATCAAACCTAAGACCACTGTAACCAATGGAGCATATTCTACGCCAGGGATCTCCACTGCAGCAACTGCAGCAGCCCCAACGACGATTGCAATTATGATACCTACCAGAAATGCCCATGAACCAAGTTTTTGTTGGTTGACCATTTCCAAAAAACCTCCTGCATTGTAAAAGAAAAAACTGGTATTTAAACCTATCCTTTGGTGGTTAAGGCTGCCTAATACCTCCACATTTGAAGCACAATTTAAGGGATTAAGCTTAAAAGTATTTGACAGCCTTCCCCAAGGCTGTTGAACGGCTTTCGTTTCAAAGGCCAAATTGATGGATTAAATTTAAGGCTATTCAACACCCCTGGTTTTTTGAAGATTGCCTAATTGCCTGAAAGACTGCCGGGTGATGAACAAAAAAGGAAGGGAAAGGCCGGCAGGTGATGAAATATTTGGGCGGTGGTTGGGGCTATTCCTTATTTTTCTTTCTGTTTGCACCAAAATTCGCATACTTTCTGTACTTCTGCATTGTCCAAGCCGGAGGCTGTTTTTTTCTCAGCCTGAATTCTTCTTCAAGCAAACGCAGCCTCATCTCATTATCTACAGTCATATCCATACAAACCACCTTCTTTACAACTAAAAATAACTAGCAAAATTAGGCTTAAATTTGCAGTAATATATAGGGTTAATATATTTAAAAATATATTGTATACATACTTACAACCATGCAGCAAATAACTATAATGTTTCTGAGAGGCGCTTTTTTCTTCTTTGTGGGGGTTATTTTGGCTACTCTCTTTGCTTGGGCACTTGTTGAGGGGGTTATCTCGCACACCTCTGGAGGCAACAGCGTCTACACACTATCATACTACTTCGCATCATTTGTTGCAGGGGTGGGGGCATTCGCCCTTTACCATGAGGCAAAGTCAATACTGCACTACGCGCAGATATCCAAATAACCCACTTTAAAAAAATACCAGAAAAACAGTAAATGCTGAATTAAAGTTGGGACAATCGCTGACTTAATCTGGTAAGGGATTGATATCAAAAAACAGTAAATGCTGAATTAAAGGTAAAAAACAATAATTACTTCTTTTCCTTGGCCTTGGCTGGTTTTTTAAAGCCCTCTGCTTCCTCCCATTCCTCAATGTCCTCTTTGTCCAAACCAAGCTTTGACAAATAGCTTTCATGCTCTTTTACGTCAAGGTTATCAAACCATTCTTTCCAGACCTTGTCCTCTGGCTTGCTGATTCCGCCGCCGGCGACCAGCTTACTTTTTTTAGGCATAAAAAACCAAAAGAAAAAAGAGCCTAAAATTTATTAAAACCTTGTTGCTCAAAACAAAAAATTAAAAATCTTCCCTCCAAACAAATTCAAACCCAAAAAAACAGGGAAAAAACAAGTTCAAGGCAAAGGAATAAAAATAAAAAACAAGTAAAGTTTAGGGGGATTATGCCGCAAAACGAAAAAGAGGGAAAAAGCCTGGGACAGGAAAGGGGGCAGTGGTTAAAGAGATTCAAACAAGAGTTAATTGTAAGTGGCTACAGCCCAAGAACCCAAAAGATGTACTACTGCTATTTGCAACTGTTCCTCCGCTCCACAAAAAAACCAGTGGAAAAAATTGAAAGGGGGGACATAATTGCTTTCCTGGCAGAAAGGAAAGAGAAGGAAAAGGCAAGCAACGCAACACTTGCATTGATTCACGCAGCCCTCCGCTATTTCTTCCACAACGTGGCAAACAAAAAAATAGTGGAAGAAATAAAAACCCCAAAGAAAGCGAAAAAGCTGCCGGTTGTTTTAACAAGGCCAGAGGTCAAAGCCCTTATCCTTGCAACAAAGGCAAAGAGAAACAGGCTAATTGTCCAATTCCTGTACAGCACCGGCTGCAGGGTAAGCGAAGCAGTAAATCTGCAAACAACAGACCTAAACCTGAAGGAAAGGATCGCAACAATAAAAGGGGGGAAAGGAAACAAAGACAGGACAATAATCCTCTCAAAAGAATGGGTTAAGGGAATAAAAAAGTATCTGGCTAAAAAGAAGGTCAAAACCCCTTATGTGTTCAGCAAGAAAAATGGAAAGCCAATCTCAGCAGACACAATCCAAAGAATCGTAAAACAGGCAGCAAAGAAGGCAGGGATTGAAAAAGAGGTAACCCCCCACAAGCTGCGTCACTCTTATGCCACCCACCTGCTTGAAG
>JAFCFG010000018.1 GCA_017608725.1 Candidatus Iainarchaeum sp. | reverse complement strand
TCTTAACCCACTCCGGCCTAATGCTCCTTAAATCAGAATCAACCACCATGAACCGCTTTGCCCCCTTTTCCAAACCAGTTTCCCAAATCTCCTTAAATGCAGAGCCCTTTCCCGGAACTGGGTTTTTATAATGCACAAACAGCTTCTCAGTTTTCGTTTCCACTCCTTCAAAAGCCTCCCTTGTCTTATCACTGCTTCCCCCATCTGAATCAACAATCAATGCCCCCTTTCCAGAAAAGTATTTTCCCAGGCCCCTATCAACCTGCTCTGCAACAAATGCAATTGTTTTCTCATTGTTGTAAGAGGGAATCCCAACAATTATCTCTATTCCAGCCATTTATCTCACTTATAGAAACAAAACACTTATTAAATCAGGCTGCGCCAGTGCAGCAATACATCCAAGCAAAATAAAAGGGGCAAAGGGCGGCATGCCCCTGTAAACAGGAACCTGCTCTACTCTGAGTTTTTTTAATTTTTCAATTTCCTCCTTGCCAAAAACCCCCTTAATTTTCAAGTTCAATTTCTTTTTGATTTTTTTATCCAGGAACTCAAGGGCAATAACTTCGTCTTCCCCCAGTTTGTCCAGCTTGACTTTTTCCAAAAAGAAGTTTTTCCTGATGCCCCTTTCAAATGACATGAAAACCAGTGCAAACCCCAGGGGGACAGCAAGAATCAAAACAGCTGTTACTGCAAGCAACTTCATTTGAACAAGGGCAAAGAAGTATGCTATAACAACAATGCCGAAAAGGCCAGCCTTTTTCACACTTCCCCTATTCTCTCTCCAATTAATCCCTGTCCTCCAGTACTTTGCAGCAAAGTATACTGCATAAAATGTTACTGCAAGCAGTGCTGCAATGAACAGGGCATTCAGCAAAAACATACTCCCTCCAAACATCGGCAGCAAAAACGCGATTGCAGTCAAAAGCTTTACATCCCCGCCGCCAACCTTTCCAGCATAGTAAACAGCATAGCCGATTGCAAAAACCCCTATTCCAATTCCCAAAAACAGCCAGTTTGCCTCAGCAAGATTCAAAATAATCCCGATTAAAATCATCGGGTAAGTAATTTTATCCAAAATAAGCCCGGTTTTTGCATCAGTGTAAGCGGCTGCAATGCAGCCAGCAAGCAAAACAGCAATCCTAGTCATTAAAATTGGTTCCATTTTCGCTTCACCCGCAACCATTTTTCTAACTGCCCTTAACCATTCCTATTCCCTGTAATGCTTTTTGTTCACTACCTGCACCAAAGCCATTAATAAACCCATTTCCAGCAGCCCTGGCCTTGGCACTGCTCCCTCACTCAGCCTGCCAATTGCCCCTGCACTGTCTCTGGTGTCGTCATTCCATAATTCAAGGAAAACATCGCTTACTTCCTTTCCCTCTTTCAAAATCTTTTCCAGAACCTGCCTTGGATATTCAAATGCCGGCGTCAGGCCCAAATAAACCCTGTTTCCATCAAAAACAGCAACAGCTGCAACATCCATGTAACCAGTTCTGGTTCCCGGAACCTCAAACAGGCCAGCTTCCATTCCAACACTGTAATCACATTTTTCCCCTGCTTTCCCCCAAGCGTTCTTTGCCCTGTTCACTGCCCCCCTGATTATTTCCTGCAATGCCAAAGGCTGGTCGCTTACCCCGCTTTCAACCTCTGCCCCCTTTACTCCCACTCCCTGAAAATAACGGGCAAAGCCCCTTTCAACTGCCTGCAGCTTTGCTGCATTTTTTGAGCCAACTATTACAAGCAACTAATCGCCCCTGTTGCCCTTCTTTTTCAGAAACAGCCTGCTCCTTTCATCAATGATTGTTCTTCCTATTTTTTCTGTTATATACCGGTGCATTTCTTTTGTTTCCTCTGAGAGGTACTTGCTAAAATAGCTTCTGAATTCTTTGCCTTGCCTGCTTCCAAGAATGCTGTCAATATCTTTCAAGGCCCCGGAAAAATCAACGCTTGCCCTTACATCAAATTTCTGCATTTCCGCCGGCTTTTTCTTGCGCTTTTTTCTTCTCGGTAAAGCCTTGATGTGGTGTTTTTTCCTGGGCTCTGCTATTTTTTCAACACTGAAGGAAATTGCCCCCTGCTGATACAGTTGCTTAATTTTCTCCCCAAGCCGCCTTTTTGTTTTAGGCCCCAGGAAGCCGGGACCAGCCATTGACCTAAATGTTCGCTTCAAAGCAAAGCCTATTGGAGCAAACTCAACTTCTTTTGGGATTATTATTATGCCTGTTTTCTTGTGTACCTTGGCGATTTTTCTGGCAATAGGGCCTGCCAGCTTTTTATGCAGTTTCCCTTCAATTTCTATGGAAGCTGGTTCAAGCATCCTGCCAACAGTTCTTTCAAAGTAGGTGTATCTTCTGTGCATAGTTGGGGCAGTTCCATTCAGCCTCATATGCAACCCTATCCTCTCAAGGGTTTTATTGCTTAGGCTCTTGGGCCAAATTTGCCCCTGTTTCAACCGTGATTTTCCAGTCTTTCCCGGCATCCAAATCACCTTATCTTGAACTTTTTCTTTTTCTTCCTGCCAAACATCTGGGCCAGCTTTTGCATGTCAAGGCCGCCTTTTTTCTGCAAGGCCTTTTCATCCAGTTTCCTGAATTTTCTGAAAACACTATCCATTTGCTTGTAAGCTTTTAACAGCTCTCTAACCTGTTTCTCACTTGTCCCGCTGCCTTTTGCAATCCTCTGAATTCTGCTTCTGCTCATCACATCTGGATTGAGCTTTTCCTCTTTGGTCATTGAGTCCATAATAACTTTGAAACTATCAAGTTTTTCCTCTGTCATTTCAAGCATTTCTTTTGGTAATTGCATCTTCAAGCCCAGCATTTCCGCAACCTTTGTCAAGGGCCCCATTTTTCTCGTTGCCCTAAGCTGCTTGTAGAAAACATCCAAATTGAATTCTCCCTTAAGCAGCTCTTCTGGTGAGAGCTCTTCCTCTGCTGTTATCTCCTTCGCTTTCTCCAGCAAGGCTTGCAGGTCCCCGTAGCCCATTATCCTGCTCAAGTACCTTTGTGCATCAAACAACTGCAGGTCATCCAGCTTTTCCCCCGTGCCCAAAAAGTAAACAGGGCAGTTGGCAACACGGCATGCTGAGAGGGCACCCCCTCCCTTTGCTGAGCCATCAATCCTTGTAATGATAACCCCGTTTACCCCGACTGCCTTGTGGAATGCCTCTGCCTGCTTTTTTGCAAGCTGCCCAATGTCTGCTCCAATTACAAGCCACTTCTCATCTGGCTTCAGTGCCTTGTTGATTTCCTTTATCTCTTTTACCAAATCCTTGTCAAACGCGTTCCTGCCGGCAGAATCAGCAATAAGAACATCAAACCCCCTCATTTCCCTCAATGCTTTTTCAATTACTTTTGCTGCTTTTTTCTCCCCCCTGATGCCAAAGAACGGAATTTTTACTTTCCCGCTTAACTGCTCAAGCTGTTCTATTGCTGCTGGCCTGTATGTGTCTGCAGCAATAACCCCTGCTTTCATGCCTCGCTTCATATAGTACTTTGCAAGCTTTGCAACACTGGTTGTTTTTCCTGCTCCAAACAGCCCAACAAGGAGAATCCTTTTTGGCTTTTCCGGTGCCTTCTTGCCTAAGCCGCCAAGCAATTCAACAAGGGAGTCATAGGCTGCCTTTATGACGTGTTCTCTCCTTGAGAGGCCTGAAGGCAGTTTTTCCCTTGTTGCCTCTTTTTCAATCTTTTTGCTTAATTCAAGAACGAGCTTTACCTCTACATCTGCTGCAATCAGGGCCCTTTGAATCTCCTTAACAGCTTCTTTAATTACAGCCTTGTCAAAGACAGTTGCCTTTCTCAGGCTTTCCATTGCATTCCTTAGAGTTTCACCCAAGCCCATTTACTCTACCTTCCTTACCTAAATTTCATAAGAGAAGCCTTAAATAAAACTTTTGTTTTTCCCCTTTTGAGGGTGCCGAATACTTTTAAGCTTAATCCCATTAATTCCCTTCAATTCCAGAGATATTCAACAGCCTTTTTTTCTTTAAATTCTAATTTTAAACCTTTCCCCTTTTTATTTATTAGAATTATTTAATTCAAGGGGGTTAAACATTGCTTGATTGGATTGGCTTGATTGCAGTGGGAGTAATAATCCTGCTTGCAATAATCCTTATAGTAGTCTACAACAGCCTGATCGGGCTGCAGAAGCGGGTTAACAACGCTTGGGCCCAGATTGATGTGCAGTTGAAGAGGAGAGCAGACCTGATTCCAAACCTGATTGAAACAGTCAAGGGCTATGCTAGGTTTGAGAAAAAGGTTTTGACAGAAGTGACCAAAGCAAGGACCGCGATAATGAAGGCCAAGAGCCCAGCTGACAGTGCAAAGGCCGACAACATGCTTGCTGGTGCATTGAAGACAATCTTTGCTGTTGCAGAGAACTATCCAAAGCTGCAGGCCTCAGAGAACTTCAAAAGCCTGCAGGAAGAGTTCGCTACAACAGAGAACAAGATTGCTTACGCAAGGCAGTTCTACAACGATTCAGTAATGCAGTTCAACACAGCAATAGCACAGTTTCCTGGCAACATAGTTGCAGGAATCTTTGGCTTGAAGAAGCCAAGGGAATACTACGAGGTTGGCGAGGCAGCGAAAAAGCCAGTGAAAGCAGACTTTTCGGACCTTGCTTAAAAAAAGGAGGGCCCTGAGTGAGCTTCTACGAAGAGATCAAGTCAAACAACAGAATGACTTACTTCCTTTTCATTATTTTCTTCTTTTTGATAATCATACTTGGAATACTTGTTTCCCTTGTAACGGATTTCTACCTCTTTGTTCCGATATTTGGTTTCATTGCAATTGTTTACATTCTGGTTTCATACTACAACAGTGACAAAATAGTTACTGCAATCAGCGGAGCAAAACCGGCTGATGAGCAACAATTCAAGCAATTGCACAACATCGTAGAGGAAATGGCTCTTGCCTCTGGCCAGCCAAAACCAAAGGTTTATGTAATACACGATACTGCAATAAACGCATTTGCAACCGGCAGAAACCCTGAGCACAGCGTTATATGCGTTACAACAGGCGCTGTCCAACGCCTTAACAGAGCTGAACTAACCGGTGTTGTTGCCCACGAAATGTCCCACATCAGGAACAGGGACATAAAAGTAATGACAATGGCCGCAATTCTTGTTGGCTTGGCTGTTCTCTTAAGCGATTTCATGCTTAGAATGGTTTTTTGGGGTGGTGTTGGAAGAGGCAACAGAAGCGGAAAAGGCGGAGCCCTGTTTATTGCAGCGCTTGCAATCGGCATAATACTCGCAATTCTCACCCCCTTTATTGCCCAGCTAATCAAATTTGCAATAAGCAGAAAGAGGGAATACCTTGCTGATGCAAGCGCAGCCCAGCTTACTAGGTATCCCCAAGGCCTTGTTGGTGCCTTGCAAAAAATAAAGAATGACAAAGAACCTTTAGAGGCAGCGAACAAGGCAACAGCACACCTTTACATTGCAAACCCTTTGAAGGGACAGAAGCTTTGGATGAAGAGCATGTTTTCAACTCACCCGCCGATAGAGGACAGGATTGCAAGGTTGCAGGGAATGTAAAAGCCTATTTTTTTGGATGCAGTAGGCTTAGCCTGCTCCACCGCCGCCTCCGCCTCCACCGCCTCCACCGCCGCCCCCGAAGCCGCCCCCTCCAGAGGTTCCAGCAGCAGAGGCAAAGGCAGAGCTAAAACTGCCAGAGATTGCCCCAATTCCGGTAGAGCTAAAGCCACTGTAACTTCCCATAAATATGTAGCCCCTGTATTCTCCCTTCATTCCCTTGAATGCATGGTCCATTGCCTTCTGCACCTGCTTTGCAACTCCAAGTGGAATGCTGTAGACAAGGTACTTCTCCCAGAGTGTTATTGCATCCGGCGGCATATTCTTCAAATTGCTGAAATCCTTTAGGAAATTCCTTAACAGCATCCATCTTTTGTAGTGCAGTGCCCCCTTCTTTGTCCTGTTTGGCAAAACATTTGGGAAGAGAAGCGCAAGTGCAACGGCTTCTACTATAATAAACAATAAGGCACTTGGGCTAAAAAACAGAGTGGCTATTGCTAGTGCAGCCGTTCCTCCAATATATGGCCCGTAAGCTGTTTTCTTACTGAAAAACCCCTGCTCCTTAGCTTGTCTTTTAACCGCGTTCTGCCATCTCTTTCCAAACAACTGACTCGTATATCTATTAACCAAAAGATATTTCTGCAACTCAGTAAGAGTTACAAGGTCTGGTGTTTCATCCCTTTTTCTTCTTTTGAACAGAATGCCCTCATATCTTACTCTCGCTGCCTTTGATATCAGCTCAAAGACCAGCTGTTCGCTTCTCGGCACACCCTCCAAATCTCTATTAATTATATAAATTTCAAAGTCGTCTTTTCCAAAAATTCCAAGAACCTTTTTCTTCCTCAAGGGCTTTATCTTCAACTTGCCCCTAAGACAGAGATCAAGCAACTCAGCGGTAATCATTTCAAGCTTTGGTTTTTTGCTGTATTGGTGTATCAGTGCATCCACCATTGCAGGACTGTAATTGTATGGAACCTCTCTTTCGTAAATCGCCTCCAACTTAACATCTGGTTCTCTCCCATAGTAATACCAAACCACAACAAAAACAATTGCTTCAAGTATTGCAAACCCCCCCAAAGTTAAAGCGTCAGCGTATATAATAACAGGGAGAACAAAAACACTGCCAAAAACCAAGAGCATGATGACACCATAGATTCGCATAATTACATTAGCCCGACTTTTAACTACGGTCGCAATTATAGGCAAACCTATAAAGGCCATGAAAATAAAGATGAAAATATAAAGGAAAATACTGGATGAAAAGACGCCCCTAATTGGCGGTCTGTCAACCCAGTTTGCTTCCTCTTCAATTATATGCTGCAAGCCAGCAGTATTTGAAACAATTGCATGCTCATTGCTTTCAAGCAGTTCAACAGGGAAGAGCATTCTTATCTCAACCCACTGGTTCCTTGGAACATTAAATGTTTGGAATATCAAAGTCTTGTTCTCAATCAAGCCAATTTTCCCATCCAATTCTGGGTGGCCCCAGCTGTAAACATCTTTTGGGTCCTGCACCTCTGCAGGCAACTCTATCTCCCCATAGAGTTCATACAGCCTTTTGTCCCATCCGCTGCCCCAAACCTTCCAATACAATTCAGCTATGTCAGTGTAAACCTTTACTGCATTTGAGAGCTTGTATTCAATTAGAAATGTTTTCTTCTCATAGGTTGCAGAGTAATGCCATGTTAGCCTTGTAGTGCTTCCTCTATCTAATAACTCAAATTGCAGTGGTTCCTTTCTCTCAATGCTTGGTTCAAAAACATCTGGTGTTATATCAAAGACGGCAATATCGCTTATCTGCCACCTGCCCTTTCCAAAGTCTCTGTATGCAAAGCTAAAGCTGCCTTTAAAATCAAAGGTTATCTCTTCCCTTACCTCAACCAGGCCGTTTGGTAGGATCTTGTAGTAAACTGCTGCTCTTTCAAGATAGTATTCTTTTGCTGCTGTATTCAGAAACAGGCAAAGGAAGAAAAGGCAAAACAGCAGGGCAACTTTTTTTCTCATCGAATAAAACAATTACCAAACATTATTAATATTTTTTACCCTACTGCCCTCTCAACCACGAATTCCGGCTTGAATTTGCTTAGGTCCTTGTATTCTTGGCCTGTTCCAACAAACAGAATCGGCTTCTTCAATTTGAACAGCAGTGAAATTGTTGTCCCGCCTTTGCTGTCACAGTCAATCTTTGTTAAAACAAATGCATCAATTCCAATATCCTTGTCATATTCCCTTGCCTGCTGCAGCAAGGCCTGCCCTGTAAACGCCTCCCCAACATAGACCTTTAAATCAGGTTTAATCACCCGAACTATTTTTTGCAACTCCCGCATAAGGTTTCTGTTTGTTTCCTGCCTCCCTGCGCTATCAATTAGCACGCACTCAACCTTTTTGCTTTGAGCTGCTTTAACTGCATCAAATGCAACAGCAGCAGGGTCTGCCCCATACTGGTGCTTTACAACCCTTACACCAAGCTTTGTTGCATGCTTTTCCAATTGCTCTATTGACGCGGCCCTAAAAGTGTCTCCTGCAGCCCAGATAACCCTCAAGCCCCTGTTTTGCAGAAAATAAGTGAGCTTTGCAATCGTTGTTGTTTTCCCTGCCCCGTTTGGGCCGAGGAAAAGGACTTTGTAGGGCTTATCCTTCTTCTGCTTCACTTCTTTGAGCAAGTCCCTTTGCTCTGTCTGCATCATCTGCAATAAAATTTCCTTTATCTCCTTTTTCACAACCTCTTCCAGATTCTCTTTTCTGCCAATTTTCTTTCCAACCAGCCTTCTCTTTATCTCTGATGTTATTTCCTCTGCTGTTGTCTGTTCAACATCTGCCTCCAATAGGGCAAGCTCAAGCTCCCAGAGCAGTTCCTTGAGGTCCTTTGCCTCCAATTCAATTGCTCCGCTTACAACAGCCTTCAACCTTCCCCTAATGGAAACGCTTGGTTTTATAGCCCGTTTCTCTTCAACAGGCTTTTCAATTGGAACAGGCTCTGCCTCTGCCTCGGCTGGCTGGCAGACTGCTTTCTCTTCTTCAACAGGAGCTTCAGCCGTTTCCCCTGGCTTTTCCCGGGCTGCTTTCTCTGCAACAGCTTTCCCTTCAACTTCCTCCTCTGCTTCAACCGGCTTCTCTTCAGCTGGCTCTCCAGCTATTCCCTTTTCATTTTCTTTTTCAATTGGTTTTGTTTCAATTTTTCCTTTTTCAATTTCCTTGCCCGTAATTTTTTCTTCTCCAGCTGTTTCCCCTTTTTCAACCAGCTTTTTTTCAATTTTTCCTTCAATTCCCTTTGCCCTTTTTTCAACCCCTTTTTCCTCAACTAATGCTTCCTTTTCTTCAGCAGCCCCTGCTGCCCCAACCGCCTTCTTTCCTTCCTGCTTTTTGGTTTCTTCACTGGCAGAAACAGTTGCTTCCCTTTCCCTTGCCTTTTCAGTCAGCTTTTTGGTGAAACCCTGTATCTTCTTTTTCAGTAAATCGAACAATTCAGCTCACGCTTATGTTTTCATGGCCCTGGCTTGGCTTTGGTTCTGCTCTCTGCTTTGCCATTCTCTCCCTTATCTGTCTGAAGACTTTTTCAAAGCCTTTCACGTTTTCCGCTACTTTCCGCATTCCTTCTCTCAGTTCAATCAGGCTCTTTTCAACCTTTTTCCTCTCTTCCAACAGCTTCTTTTCCGTTTTTTCCAGGGTTTCCTCTATCAGGATGTTTCCTGCCAAGCCTGTTTTCACTTTCTTGACGTTGGCAACCTTTGCCTCAATGTATGTCCCTGCCCCCAATGACACGAGAATGTTTTCTTCACTCTTTCCTTTTTTGAGTTCGTTTATCGTGTCTATTGCTGCCATTATTTCCTGTATTGCCCTTTGCAATTCAAGTTGTCTTCTTTGCAGAAAGGCAAACCTTGACTGTTCGTTCCTGTAGGCTTCCATCAACTGCTCGGCATTCAACTCAATCGCTTTCTTTTTTACCATCTTCTTCAACCTCTTTTACTTCCCTTAACAGTATCTTGTTTCTCTTTAATTTGTTTTTGCTTCCAAACAAGGCCATGGCCTTTTCTGCAGCGTAGGCACTGCTTTTTGCTTTGACCTCTTTGCTGAAAGACTGCCTTCTTCCCTTTAGTACAAGTTCTCCTTCTACTAAAAAAACCTTTTCACCCCGCATTTTCTCATCCTCCCAGGCCTTCGTCAATTCTGCTTAGCTCATGGCTTGTTGTGTGCAATCCAACCAAGGCTGCTTCGCTGTTTGCCACTACACTATTTCCTATGAATGGGTCGGCGTGGTTTGCTGTTGCATACTGCCCTTCCTTGCCAAAATGCCTGCTTATTGCTTTGAATTCTTTTTCCGTTGCCTTTGGATGTATCAGAAAGCCCTTGTTTGTTGCAACACAGCTTGCCCCAACAAGGTCACTGCCTGCGATGCTTGCCCTGATCAAATCAATTGAAAGGAACCTTTGCAGCTCTTTTCTCTGCTCTTCTGAAAAAACCGTGCTGCACACTCCTTTGCTGTCGTTTAGTGCAATAAGGTTCCCCAGGGCAGCTGCCCCCCCAACCCTTTTCACTTTAAAGCCAGCCTTCTCCAATTCCTGGGATTCCCTTTCCCCTGAAATGTCCGGCAAAACCAGGCCCTTTTTGTTTCCTATTGCAAGCACGCCAAGCAAGCTGCTGTTCGCAATCGTTGTTTGGATTGCTTCCCTGTCAAACAGCTCTTGAACCATTTTCATCTCCTTCCTTGCCAGTTGCCTTGGAACAAAAACAGCCTTTTCGGTTGCAATTGAAAACACTCCAACAAAGGGGCTTTGCCTTATTGTTCCAAGCCTTATTCTCATCTGGTTAAACACCTTTATTTGCTGCTGCCTCTTTTGATTGCAGCTGCCTCTGCTGCTTTTTCAACCATTTTTTTCTCTTCCTCCTTCCTTTTCTTTTCCTCCTCTGCTGCTATCTCTTCAGGCGTTTTCTCTTCTTTCTTCTTTTCCCCTTTTTTCTCCTCTTTCGCTGGTGGTTTAACTTTTTCGCTTTGCAGGAAAACGTT
>JAFCFG010000191.1 GCA_017608725.1 Candidatus Iainarchaeum sp. | reverse complement strand
TCAAATAAAAACACTCCAAGCAAATGTTACCAATCTAGAGAGACAAGGGGCAGCAATACAAAAGAGTTTGGCTAACGAGGCAAATGTATTAGCTAGACAAACTGGCGGTGGAGCACAAAAAGGTCTAGCAAATATCGGCAGCAAAATTTCTTCACTTGATAAAGACATTAAGGGTCTTAATGCCGGTGCTCGTGCCCTTAAAGGAAGCGTTTTAGACTTAGACACCCAAATTGCAAAACAAGGAAAAATTGTTGCAGACAATACTAAAGCTGCCAAAACTTCACAAGCTGCATTAAAGAGACAAACGCAAGTTGCCCAAAAAGCAGTTGCAAATCAGCGAACAGCACGTACCGCTGCTACAGCCGCTCGTGGTGTTGCACAAGCAGCAAGAGGAAGACTTGCAGACTTTAATACTCTTGCAAAAGCGGAGCAAGGCAGAAGAGCATTATCATCCGGTACTAGGGCTGCAAGAATTGCTGGCAAGGATGGTTTGTCAAGAGCAGCTAGATTTGAACGTGCTAGAAGTATTAGAGAAGCTAGATTTGCTAGAGTAAATCCGGGAGCTAAAAATCCATTTGCAAAAGGTAGATTTGGATTTAAAGGTTTTCAAGCTGTTGGTCAAGCTGGTCGTGTTGGTGGCACTGGTCTTGCAGGGCTTGGTGCAAAAGCTGGAACTGTTGCAAGGGCTGGTCTTGGTGGTCCGGGCGGTATCGCTGCATTACTTGCTAGTTTGTTTGGTGATGCAGTAGTAAATACTGGTACTGAGGCTATTGTTGGAAAACAAAAAACTGTTGCTGGTGCTAAAGGGTTTAGTCAAGAACAAGGCGGAAGAAGAACTGCCCAAATTACTGGTGGGTTGAAAGGTGGTATTAGCGGTGCTGCACTTGGTGCTAGTATCGGTTTATCGACTGGGCCACTTGCTCCGATTTTAGCACCTGTATTTGCTGCTGTTGGTGCTTTGGTTGGAACGGTTGATGGAGTTCTAAGCGGATTAAAAGGTCAGCTTGAATTTGAAACATTAGAAAAAGCAGAAAATGCTGGGCTAAAGTTAGGAACTGCATTAGATACATTGTCAGAAAAAGGCTTTAAAAATGTTGAAGCTCTAGATGCTGTTACCGATGCTTCAAATGGTCTGGTTTCTCAGGTGGTTGCAACAAGTTCAAGACTAAATGCCCTAACCTTTAGTGGAAGACAAGAAGGACTTGCCGTAGCAGGAGGTACTAATATTGCTGGCGGTGCTGTTCAGGCATTTGCTAATTTTTCAGATAACCTGAGTGTTGGTTTCAATTTGCTTGGAAAAGTTATATCTCAAGAAACCGGAACGGGCATAGAAGGCTTTTCAAATAGCATCGGAGGTCTTATAGATCAGGCTTTATTGGCAGATCAGACATTATCTGAAAGTTCAAATGGTCTTGTAAGTTTCTTTGGTTCTATTCGCAAAGGTACGGCAGAACTTCTTGGGTTTGATGTTGAGGGCAGAGCTAACGCCGCTCGACAAAAGGTTGTTGGTGCTGGTCAGCTTATAAATGCAGAAAATTTCCAAAGATCATTAATTGCAATACCACAAGAAGCACTAGAAAAAGCAAGCATAACATTCCAAGGGCTTGGTCCAGCTATTGCTAATAGTATTAGTATTGATGACGTTGCAGAAATAGCCGGTCAAGGTTCTGGAAGTTTTGATGACTTACTTGAATCGTTGAAGGCAGCAGGAGATGGGTCAGAAGAATTCAAAGCTCAGTTGGCAGCACTTAAAGGTCTTGCTGGTGTTGAAGCACTAAAACAAGCCAAAGATTTGTCAGGAGTTTTTTCTGAAATAGCTGCTGCTGGGAAAGATAGTGGTCGCGAAGGACTTCTAAAAACATTATTTGCTATCGGAGAAAATTCTGCACAAGCATTTGCACAAGGCGTTTCTTCTGGAAAATCATTTGAAGAATCGGGTCAGTTGGCTGGTGAAAAATTCACAGATCAAATTCAAGCAAGACTAAATGCTTCTCGAAGCGG
>JAFCFG010000190.1 GCA_017608725.1 Candidatus Iainarchaeum sp. | reverse complement strand
AGCCAGGTTACGGCAGACGTTTACTATAAGTGCAATAGAACATATGATGGGGCAGATTGCCCTGTTTTGTGCACTATTAGCTTTGGAGAGGACCTGACAGGGGCAGAATAAAAAAACAGCAAAATTTCCAAGATTAAGCCTGCAAAAAAAGGGTTTAATAATTCAGGGGAAAAAATTGGCAATTGAAATTGCATAAGTGCTGCAGCAGGCAGGTTGCCGAATACTTTTAAGCTTAATGCCTTAAATTGTGCTTCAAATGCGGGGATATTAGGCAGCCTTAGGGCAAATAAAAGGTTTTTATACCAGTTTTGCTTTCTATATTCCTTATGCCCTTGCAATCAATTGGCAGCCTGCTATTCGATGCAGTTGATTTGCTTAGGATGGCGTTGGTGGTTGCTGTTCCAGGCTTTGTTCTCACACTGGTTGGACAGTGGCTATTCAAGAAAATGAGAAAGCGCTTTGGATTGAATTGGGTGCAGGCAGCCTTTGTTTCAACATTTATAATCACGCTTGCAATTGTTTTCCTGCTTTACCTTTTCCCATACTACCTTGCAGTTATTGAGACCAAGCCAATTGCTGACCTGCCAATAGCAGAAGTGCAGGTTACCTTTGTTGACCACGGCATTGCGTTCTTCTCAACCATTGTGAAGAACCTTTTAACCGGGCTTGTTTTCACCATTCTGCTGCTTCCGCTGATATTCTTTGGGTCGTTTGTAAGCGAAAAAATAGATGAGAAAAAGAAGCTGCACCCCCTGGCAAACACATTTGCTGCTGTTTACTGTACAGCCCTCCTGATATGGATAATTATTTTGTTTGTTTTTCCGTGGGCATTGAGTGGGTTGGTTTATTTGCTTTACTGGAGCCAAATCTAAGGGGAGAAAAATGATTTTGAAAAAAATTGTCTGCCTGGCCCTGATTTTCCTAATGCTGAATCTAAGCATTTGCCCGAGTTTTGCCCTGGAAGATTTGCAGCCTGAAAGCAATTCCACTGAAACAGCCCTGCCAACAGTGGAGACAAGGCTGGAGAGGGTCCAGTTTTTCTGCAAGAGCCCTGAAAGCCACCCTGATGAAAAGGTTTTGCTGCCAGAGGAGGTTGCAAAGCTAAAGAGGAAAATAGAGGTTGAAGCAGACGGCTTCAGGGCAGAGGAAATAGACAGCGGCAGGGGAAAGAACCCTGACAGGGATGAAAGCGAAAACGATGTAATTGTGCAGACAACGGACAACAATGCCGCAATTCTAAATGAGGTTCCGGACAAGAAAATGGATATCGGTGAACTGTCACCATGGCTCAACAAATACATCTCAGGGCCCTTTGCGTTCGGCGTTTCTTTGGATGACACCCTGAGGATAGGCCAGTGCAGAAACCTAACAGAGCTGGAGGCAAAGGAAAGAGGCTGCCCGGTTACAGATGAACAGCTTTCCTACAGAAACAGCGGTTATGGAATCACAAACAACTTCAAAAACGTTTACAACGATGTAAAGGACTTAATCGGGGAAAAACTGCTTGGCGGGGACAAGGGCACAGCCCAGTTCAGTGCAGAGGAATTAGAGCAGCTGCAGATGAATCTTGCGAGCGAAGATGACCTGAAACAGTTGCAGGTAAAGAGCGTTAAAAGAAACCCTGAACACATTCCAAACAGCATAAAAACAGGGCAATTTAGTGCAGAGATGGCAACCAACTGCAATGAGAACAGCTGCCTGATAAGCAGCTACAGCTTTTTTGACAAGTACTTCAACAGCTGGTTTTCAGCTGAAATGGTGATAAGCAACTTTGGGCCAACGCTTTTTGGCCAGGCCAAGAGATACCTCGGCTGGATGAGAAGAAGGGGCTGGCCATGGGACATGTCAGACAACGAGCTGTTGAATATGTTCAGGCGGAAGTTCATGCACCCTGACAGCCTTCTTGGCCAGGCAAGGATAAGGAGAATGGTCTTGAGAACGGACAAGTACGGCTTCGGAGAGGTCTGGACTCCAATGATTGAGAACTCTGACTGGGATTCCGGCTAC
>JAFCFG010000189.1 GCA_017608725.1 Candidatus Iainarchaeum sp. | reverse complement strand
CTGTAATATGAATTCCTATTTTTATCATGGAAAAGATTTGGAGTAACGCCAAAAACCTCTTCAAAGAGTTTCTTAATAACTTCATGATATTCTTTGCATCTATCAGTTATTAAGATTCTGCCGTTGGACATATTCCCGTCACCGTGAATAATTCCAAGTAATCGACAGAGGTTTCCTGAAAATTTGTTAGGTAATTTCACAAAGAAACTTGAATTCTTATAGCGAAATTTCCTATTTTTCTGTTCAATTTCAGGATGTCTTCGAAGAAAGTTCTTTAATCGGCATTCTAATCTTTGTTCCATAACACTGTTGTAGTCTTCGAAGTTTTTAATAGTTTCTCCCAGTTCCATATCTAATCCGGGTCGCTCCCCCAGCTTTCGTCCCTCACGGTCAGGTCCGTCCTGGTCAAGCGCCTTCGCTACTGGTGGTCTTTCAGGGATTATAGCATTTCACCGCTACCCCTAAAATTCCCTTGACCTCTTCCGGCCTCTAGCCCACTAGTTTCTTTGGCAATTCAATTGGTTAAGCCAGTTGCTTTCACCAAAGACTTTCTGGGCAAGCTACGGACGTTTTAGGCCCAATATAAGTGGACACCACTCAAGGGGTACGTATTACCGCGGCGGCTGGCACGTATCTTGCCCCCCCTTTATTCGCCAAGCTTTTTAGGCTTGGCAAAAGCAAGCAAAGCTTGCACTCGAAATCCCCCTATCACGCTTTCGCGCATTGTAAAGGTTTCGCGACTGCTGCACCCCGTAGGGCTAGGACCCTTATCTCAGTGTCCTTCTCCGGGCTACCTCTCTCAAGGCCCGTATGGATCAAGGGCTTGGTGGGCATTTACCCCGCCAACAACCTAATCCACCGCAGGCTCATCCTTCGGCGCTTACTTGCATGGTGCAAGAGCCTTTCAGCAATTGAACATTCCAGTGTCAATTGCCTATAGGGCATTATCCCCAGTTTCCCGGGATTAACCCTTCCAAAGGGTAGATTACCCACGTGTTACTGAGCCGTTCGCCAAAGACGCCGTATACGCCTTTAAGACTTGCATGTCTAAATCGGATTTCGATAGCAGTGTCCTCCAGCAGGATCGGCTGGAATTACACTAAATCAAATTGAAAGATGGTTTTTGGTTTGCCGCCAATTTAATTCAGTGCTTTGGAACCTCAATGGAATTGGTTACGATTAACACAAGCCTGCATCATGCCATAAAAAGCTATGGCACTCATTAAGCCTTTTTGCTTCGCAAAAAGCCTTGGGAAAAACTACTTCGCAAGGTCTTTTGCTTCGCAAAAGACAGCTCATAGAGCCTGCATGCTAACAGCCCACATTGCAAGGCAGAGCCTCCTCATGTATGCTAAAAGCATTTCCCATGCTACCAACCTAGTTGGTAAAAAGTCGCATTTCTTTGAAACCACAGTTTTTGGCAACTGCAGCTAGGCTCTCGCTCTAATATTATTGATTAATCTCATTTAAATACCTTTCTGTAGGGGTTTAAGGCTGTCTAATATCTCGGCATTTGAAGTACATTTAAGGCATTAAGTTTAAAAGTATCCGACACCCTGGTTTGCTAAGGCTGTTGAGCAACTTTCGTTTCAAAGGTCAGACTAATGCATTAAATTTAAGGCTATTCAAAACCCTTTTTAATGCTTATTCCTGATAGTGCATTTATGATTCAGTTTTTTTTTGGGCTATTGCAATTAATGCGGCCATTGGAGTGGAGCAAGAGCTTTGGAAACATGGTTATTGCAGCAGTAACAGCAGGCTTTGTTTTAGGGGCAGAGCTTGATCCCATTACTTTCCTAACTGGTTTTGCTGCCCTTGCATTGTTGTGGTCAGGCCTTTACGCACTGAATGACTACACTGATAGAAAGGCTGATGCCCTGCATGCAGTGAAAAAGAAGAGGGCAATTCCCTCTGGCTTGGTTCCGGCAAAAATCGCATTGATTTTTTCAATTGCATTAATTTTAGTCAGTTTTTTGATTGCCATTTATTTGAATGGTTCCTGCCTTTTCATGCTT
>JAFCFG010000188.1 GCA_017608725.1 Candidatus Iainarchaeum sp. | reverse complement strand
TGAACCAATTGGTAACACTGTTTATTTGCTGGTTTCTCCAAGAGCAAAGGGCAGCCACAAAATAGTGTTGACTGTTGACGGGGAAGAAGAAGCGGACGAGGAAATCAACTTCTTTGAGATACTGGATGCTGGTGAGCAAGCTGAGTTGCAAGGCCAGTTGAACAGCATTAAGGGAAGCGTTAGCACTTTAATTGAGCAGTTAAGTGAACTGGATGAAAGGGCTCTGGATGAGGAGGATAGGCAGCAGTTGCAAAGCAGGATAACAGGCCTGAAATCCCGACTGGATTCAATTCAATCAAGCCTGCAGGCAATTGAAGCAAAGAGCACCAGCAATCAGGATCAGATTCAGGGCTTGGCTGCCCAAACAGCTGACCTTGAGCGGAAAACAATTGATTTGAACACTGCACTAGCTTCAACCGGCTTGTTTGGGTTGGCCAGGGGAGCCCAGTCCCTTGGCCTGTTGGCAATAGCTTTGGTTGCTGCTGCAATATCTGTTTTGGTTGCATACAACAACAGGCACAGGCTCAAATTCAAGAGAAGCGTTTACGGGAAGCAGAAGAAACCAGAACCCGGCCTGGATTTCAGTAAGAAGGAAGAAGAAATAACTGGTGAGGTTCTTGAGGAAGAGGGAAGAAGGGGCAGATGGGCATATGGCAATGCAACGATGAAGCCGGAACCCAAGGAAAGCAAAAGGTTCCAATTAGGCGACTTGTTAAAGAAGTAATTCAATTTTTTTTCAAATAGTTTTTTCCAATTAACTTGCCTAAAAAAAGCATTGGCTGTTTCCTTCAACAAATTTTTTTTCGTTTTTTTTCGTTTGTTTTTCAATTTTTCGTCTTTTCGTCTTTTTTCAATTTTTTTAAAGCAGGCGATTTCAGCTGTTTTCTGCAACGAACCTTCCAATGCTTCTGTCATAGCTTTTTTCTGCTTCCTTGCCAAAAAAACAAGCTGGCAGTTCGCCTGCTTCCCTGTGATGCTTAATGCACTCGCAGCAAACTCCTTTCCTGCTGCATCCAGGGTAGGAGCAGGTGCAATTCTCCAAATTCTTTTCCTTTTGGCATTCCATTAAAAAGTCCCCCAAAATTTCTTTCTTTGAAAAAATATTTAAACCAGATTGGCTTAAAATAATAGGGAATAAATATGAACGGAGATGCTTTTTCAACTGTAATCGCTGGTTTGGAGAAAGCATACGCTGCCTTGGCCCAGTCACTTCCCACGCTTTTTTTCGTTGCCAGCGTACTGCTCGCAGCATACATTGCAATTAACATAGTGCAAAGGGTTGTGAAAAGGCTGCTTGACAGGGTTGAATTCAACCCTGATTTAGAGTACCTTGCATACAGGGCAGTTGGCTGGGTTGCCTGGTTCTTTGTAATCATATGGCTTGTTGGACAGCTTGGCCAGCAGGAAATTTTTGCAGCCCTTATTGCTGGCGGAACCCTTGCAGGCCTTGCAGTTGCTTTGGCAGTAAAAGACAGCTTGGCTGATGTTGTCGGCGGCATCCTGCTTTTGCAGGATGATCACTTTGATTTGGGAGACAGAATAAAGACAGGCGGTGTTGAGGGAAAAATAATTGAGGTTGATTTGAGGAAAACACGCTTGCAATTGCCTGATGGCAGCATTTGCGTAATTCCAAACGCTAAAATTGACAAGAGCGGCTGGGTTTTGTTTCCAAGGGAAAAGAAGAAAAAGCGCTTATTCACAAAGCTCACAGAGAAAGCGAAAAAAGTCATACCCATAAAGAAATAGCAGCTAACCAATTATTAAACAAGGTTCGTCACGCCGTTTCCTTAAAAACAGTATTCTTCAAATAGGTGGAACAAGTATATAAATGAGTATTTCCACCGTTTTTAAACGGTGGCCTGATTCTTTTTCTTGTTTTGCAGTGTAAATCCTCTAGCGGCGCACGTTTGCGGCTGCGCCGCAGGAGGTGCATATTTCATGCATAGGATAGATTTACCTAGATATAGTTCTAGCATAGGTAAGTTAAAGGTTCATGTTTGCATCAAGGCAAAGTACTG
>JAFCFG010000187.1 GCA_017608725.1 Candidatus Iainarchaeum sp. | reverse complement strand
CTACATTCCAGCTTTTTCTCGGCATTTTCTTCCACAAAGACAGCTGGGCAAGAAAACACGAAATAATAATCATTGTTCCATTCCTTTTGATTACAGCATTTATCAATACCTTTTTCCTTGCATTTCCAGGAGGCTACTAAAATGGGCATTTTCAAAGCAGCATTCAGAGCACTGCCTTACGCAATTGGGTTAATGACTGTCCTGTTTTTCAGCGCAACGGTGCTTGGCATTTCCTGGCAATTCGGCAGCCTGTTTTCCTGGCCCAGTTTCTTTGTATTTGGTTTTCTTATTTTTGCAATAGCAGCAATGAGGGAACAGTAGTAAAGCTTACTCTTCCTCCTCTTCCCTGCTGAAATCGCTGTGTTCCACAATGTAGTTCTCTATTTTGCCTGAGATTTTCCGCCTGTTCCAGAACAGCAGCGCGCCTATTGCAATTGCTACCACTATAACAATCCAGAATTGGTTGCTTTGCATCAATTGCTGAAGCAGCTGGCTGAAATCAAATGACGCAATCTGCTTGAATATCCTGTAATTTAAATTGAGCTTGTTTGAGTTCTTGTAGCCTGACCAGGTAACCCTGTTTCCCTCAACGATTGCATCTGGTTCAATTGGCTGCTGCAGTTCCGCACCCACTGGCAGGTTAATTGTAATGGTTGTGTCCTCCGGAATAACCCAGAGGCTTCCACTCAAGAAATTGTTGAAGAACTTTGGCTTTACTGCATACTCCTTTACCCTGCTTGTTTCGCTTTTCTTCTCCATAAAAGGGCTTGTTAGAGAATAGGTGATTTCCAAGTAGTCTGACTCGTTTTCAACAAACGAAACCTTGCTTGCTGTTATATCTGATTCCTGCCCAATGTGTGGTCGCATTCTTGCATCATATGCTTCCCAGCCCTCCACACTCACCCCTATTTCCTTAACCTTGTCCCTGAAAAGAAGAAGCTGCCTCTCATCAAAAAAGTCTAGGAAAAAGCGCTCATTTATTTGGGCATTGCCCTCTTCATCCAGAGTTATTTCAATTGTGTGCAGCCCAATATCATAGACTTGGCTGCTGGCATTCACCGAAAGCAGAAGCAAAGCCAATCCAATTAAAACAACCCTCTTAAGCAAATAGCTTCACCGTATATTAAATGAACTTACATTTATTATCTTTTTCCCTTATTCTCTAAACACAATTAACCCCTTCCTGAGAAACAGTGTGTTTTAAATGCTTCTTTGACCTATATTTATAGGGCTATTTTGCATGGTTAAAGTTCACTATTTTGGCCACAGCTTTTTCAAGGTTGCTTTTCCTGAAAGAAATGTCTTATTTGACCCCTACCTGGAAAAAGGCCCTGATGACCCTGCTTTCAAGAAGTTGATTGCCTGCACGGCAAAACCAAAGGACCTCAGGGACATTGCCTTGATTCTGATAAGCCACGAGCACTTTGACCACTTTGACCAAGAGCTGATTGAAGAGATTGCAACAAGGGACAGCAGTCTGATAGTGGCAGCAGAGCATCTTCTGCAGCAGTTGAATGTGTCAAAGAGGCTGC
This sequence comes from Candidatus Iainarchaeum sp., assembly GCA_017608725.1. Lineage (GTDB taxonomy): Archaea > Iainarchaeota > Iainarchaeia > Iainarchaeales > JAFGDB01. The sequence goes on along the minus strand of JAFCFG010000187.1, from coordinate 493 downwards.
TCCATCCAATCAGAATGAATGAAACCCTTAACCTGAGGGGGCTTGAGATAAAGGCAATTGCTGCGCATCACCCACAGGCCTTTTATCCTCTGGGTTTCCTGGTCAGCTATTCTGGGAAGAGCATTTTCCATGCTGGAGACACCTCTCTAATTGACAGCTTTTCCAAGCTAAAGCCAGACCTTGCAATGCTGCCAATTGGCGGGAAATTTACAATGGATTGCGTGGACGCAGTAAGGGCAGTTAAAACAATGAAGCCAAGGTTTGCAATTCCAATGCACTACAACACATTCAAAATGATTGAGCAAGACCCCAGGGAGTTCAAGCAAAAGATTGACAAAAGCATTCTGAAAACAAAGCCAGTAATCCTAAAGCCAGGCCAGACGTTCAGCTTTAAGTAGCCGGCAAATCCCGGCTGCAAATTAAGCCCATTCTCGCTACGCTCGAATGGGCTGTGCTCGCTTCGCTCGCATTAGCCGGCAAATCCCGGCTGCAA
>JAFCFG010000186.1 GCA_017608725.1 Candidatus Iainarchaeum sp. | reverse complement strand
ATCTTAAAGGTACAGTTTTTCCTTCAACCTCTACTTTGCAATCCGCTTCATCATTAGCAATTGCCTCCTTCAGGTGCTGGGCACTTTTTTCTATAAAATTTTCCGTACAGAATTTCAGAAGATAGGAATACTTTTTTCTGTCCTGGCCATTGCTTTCCTTTTTGCTTTTTGTAAGATAGTCTATGTTTTGTCTGGTAAACAGCCACTGATGTTGGTGGTATATAGCTTTTACCTCAAGGCTTTTTTTCTTTCCAGAAAAATGCAAGTAGTATTCCCTGTCCAGGGAGGACAGAAATTTTTCAGCACACAGCCTGTATTTTGCAATGTTTAAACTACCCAATGTTTTCCTTTACCGCTCCTATTATGTTATCTTTTCCAAAGCCATATGCTTCAATAAGCTCTTTGGGGCTGCCGGAAGCGCCAAATTTATCCTTTACCCCCAGCCTTATAACTTTTACAGGGTGGCTTTCAGCCAGGGCCTCGCATACCGCGCTGCCCAGTCCCCCAATTATGTTATGGTCCTCAACAGTTATAACCAGGCCTGTTTTTTTTGCGCTGCCCAGCAACAGCTCAGAATCTATGGGCTTAATAGAAGACATGTTAATCAAATCAACCTCTATACCCTGCTGCTCAAGGTTCTGGGCTGCCTGCATGGCAATATGGGTTGTAAATCCAGCTGCAACTATGGTTGCTGCATCCCCCTGATAAATCTTAACCCCTTTGCCTAACTGGAACCGGTATTGCTGGTTAAATATAACCGGGGCTGATCCCCTGCAAAGCCTTACATAACAGGGACCGTCAATTTTGAGTATCTCTTCTAAAACCTTCTCGGTCTCGGTAGCATCAGCTGGGGATATGACTGCTATATTGGGTATGGACCTCATTATAGCTACATCCTCTATAGCCTGGTGGGTTGCTCCGTCTTCCCCCACGGTTATTCCGGTATGGGTGGCGCATATTTTCACGTTCAGCTTGGGGTAGGCAACCGATATGCTTACCTGATCGGCAGCCCTTTTGGAAGCAAAAACTCCAAAGGTTGAGACAAATGGAATTTTTCCCATGGTGGCCAGGCCTGCTGCTGCACTCATCATGTTAGATTCAGCTATACCGAAATTAAAAAACCTGTGGGGAAAACGGTCTGCAAAAACACTGGTTTTGGTAGACTTAGAAAGGTCGCAATCCAGCACCACTATATCTTCATTTACTTCACCCAGCTCTGCAAGTTTTTTGCCATAAGCAGCCCTGGTAGCAATTTTTTTCTCTCCTGTTTCCAGTATCTGTTTTATGTTATCAGCAATCATACAAACTCCTTTAGCTCTATTTTTACTCAGTTTGAAAGCTTTGAAGGCGTTTAAGGGCAACCTCTTTTTCTTCTTCTGATGGCGCCTGGCCATGCCATTCGCATACCCCTTCCATAAAATCAACGCCCTTGCCTTTGATGGTATTAGCAATTATGGCTACTGGTCCGCCTGTAAAGGCCACCGCTTTGCCTATGGAATCTTCAATCTGGTCAAAGTCATGTCCATCTATCTGCAGAACCTCCCACCTAAAAGCCTTCCACTTGTCTGCAAGAGGCTCACTATTCATAACATCTTTGGTAAACCCATCAATCTGAAGCCCATTTTTATCTACAACAGCAATAAGGTTATCCAGGTGGTAGTGGGCAGCGGCCATTGCCGCCTCCCATACCTGGCCCTCTTCACATTCACCATCTCCCATAACAGCAAAAACCTTCAAATCCTGCTTATCCAGTTTTGCCCCCAAGGCCATGCCTACAGCACAGGAGAGCCCCTGTCCAAGAGAGCCGGTGCTGATGTCCACCCCAGGGGTTTTGTTCATATCAGGATGCCCCTGAAGTATGCTTCCAAACTTCCTTAAGGTTTTAAGGTGTGATTTGTCAAAATAGCCTTTCTCTGCCAGTGCTGCATACAGGACCGGGCAGGCATGCCCTTTTGAAAGCACCACCCTGTCCCTGTCTTTTTTCTTTGGGTTCTGGGGATCAATATTTAATATTCCGCCAAAATAGAGG
>JAFCFG010000185.1 GCA_017608725.1 Candidatus Iainarchaeum sp. | reverse complement strand
CCCTCTCCGGTTCCGCCAAAAATGGTTGCAGCAGGAAAAAAGCAGATTGAGGTCCCACTGCTTAATGCCGGTGGTGTCAGAAACGAAAGGCTTGCTTATGAAACAATCAAGGCAGGGGCAGACATTGTGCAGGTTGGAACAGCCTTTGAATTAAACAAGGGAAACCTGAAGGAAATAGGCAAGCGCTTCAAGGCAATCACCACAGCAGTGAAAAAGGCAGGCAAAGAGAAAAAGTAACCCTTTCTTTGGAAAAGAAAGCCTTGGGAAAGAGAGTATAAACTGGGAATGAAAAAGAAAAAAAAGTCAAACCTATTCTTTCAAGCCTTCCAGAGTCCTCTTAACAGCCTCCGGCATCCCGGTTTTTGCCTTCCAGCCAAGAGCATTTATTTTCCCTGTATTATAGCTCCTCTGCCTAACAAGCCTGTCAATGTACTCTGGTTTTAAAATGCTTTTCTTTCCAACCAAGGAATAAAAACCTGCAGCAAGTTTTGCAGCAAAAACAGGAATTGTCTTTACCCTGACCTCCATTCCAAACTGCCTCTGAATTTCTGCATACAGCTCACGCAGTGAGTGCTGTTTTCCCTCTGCAACAATGAATGTTTCACCAAAGCAGGATTCCTTCAACAAAACAAACAGCAGTGCTGCCACAAGGTCATCAACGTAAATCGTTTGCCAAACCTGTTTCCCCCCTCCAACCAGCGGAAAGCCCCCCTTAACCAAGCTGATTATCTGTTGCCAGTACCTGTTTGGTCCAAAAACAAGCGCACTTCTAATTATAGTAATTGGAACCATTTCCTGGAATTCCTGCACTAGCTCCTCGGCCCTTGCCTTGCTTTTCTCGTAGGGTGTTACCGGCCTGAATTCAGCGCTTTCATCAATTCTGTCGGGGCAATTTCCATGCACTCCAACAGTGCTCAGGTAAATGAACTGCCTGCACCTTTGCTTTGCTGCTGCCTCCAGCATGTTTTCTGTTCCCTTTACGTTTACTGGAAACAACTGTTTAGAGTTTTCATCCAAAACAGCAGCAAGATGGTAGGCTACCTCAATTCCCTTCAATGCCTTTTTACACTGCCCCAATTCAGTTACGTCATTGCCCAAAGCAAGATCGAATTCCCTCACAGAATGGCCTTTTCTCTGCAGTTCTTTAACAAGCCTTTGGCCTACAAAGCCCCTGCTGCCTGTCACAAGAATATTCATGTTATCTAACAGGGTGTCGAATACTTTTAAACTTAATCCCTTAAATTGTGCTTCAAATGCAGAGATATTCAACAGCTTACTAAATTAAGGGTTAGTTATATTAAAACCAATGCACTTACTGTTTGCTTGAAGGTGTTTTATTGCACTATGGGCATTTCTTCCTCTACACAAGGGTTCAAAGGGACATAAATGCGCTTCCAAAAGGAGCAAGGGCCCTTATTTTCGCAATGTTTATTTACATGGTTGGCTGGGGCATTTTCGGGCCTTTTCTCTCAATTCTCATCCACAACATTGTCCAAAACTATGCCTTGGCTGGCCTTTTCTATGGCTTGCTCTTTCTGGTTGGAGTGGTTTTTTCTGCCCCGCTGGTGCACTTTCTGACAAGGTTAACAAGATGAAATACACAGCCATTTCAATACTGAGTTATCCAGCAATTGCCTTGCTTTATCTTTTTTCAGCCCTTCTTTCCCCGGCATTTGGCTTATTTTTGCTTTTTTTCACAAGGCTTCTTCACGGCTTTTCATCACTGTTGTGGATTCCTGTAGAGGGTTATATTAGGCAAAACTCCCCCAAAGAAATGGCCCCCTCAACCTTTGGGCCGCACATTACATTCTACAGGTTTGCCTATGTCATAGCCCCTGTTTTCGTCATCCCCGTAGTCCTTTTCTTTGGCCTAACTGCTGTTGATGTGCACTGGTTTTTGCTGTTTATTATTCCATCCTCTGTACTTGCTGCCTTGATAATATCAAAGATAGGGGGCAGGGGCGAGCCATTGGCCCAGGCGTTAAAGATGTTATTGAAAAGGACGGCCTTTTTATAAAGGAGCTGCATGGCCTGA
>JAFCFG010000017.1 GCA_017608725.1 Candidatus Iainarchaeum sp. | reverse complement strand
CCGGGGGCATGCTTTTTTACTACTTTTTTAGCACAATTTCCTTTATGAGCTACTACAACACAATAAGCCCTGGCTACAATGAGCTTCACAGGGAAGAGCAACTGGAAAAGGCAACACTGATTAAAGAAAATGCTGGGCTGAATGGCTTGTTGCTTGACATTGGAGCTGGAACAGGCCTGGCAACAGGGCAATTTCAGGGCTTGGCAGAGTGTATTGCAATGGATCCCGCAATTGAAATGCTGCAACAGTTTCCCGGCCCAAAGGTTGTTGGAAGGGCAGAGCAGCTGCCTTTCAAACAGGGAAGCTTTGACTCAATTGTAAGCCTTACTGCACTGCACCACGCTAATCTGCTTCAGGCAAAAAGGGAAATTGACAGGGTTGCAAAGAAAGATGCGGCAATTGCAATCTCTTTCTTTAAGAGAGCTGCATCCTTTCCCAAGGCAAAGCGTTTGTTCAGGGAATTCAGAGCAATTGATTCAAAGAAGGACCTTATCTTCATTCGGCCCTGAGTTTTCTCTAACAATAAAACAACCTTTTTAATGGTTTTGCAATCCTAGTCTATTTATCATGCTTGAAGCAGACAAAGAGCCAAAAGCAGGGGAAAAGGCAGAAAAACCTGCGGCAGAGGAAAAGAAGGAAAAAAACCCTTCTTCAAAATCCCAACTCCTCTCAGGCAAAGCAATTGCCCTGCTAATTATTAGCCTGATTGTTGGTGCCTTAATAGGCTACTTTTCTACCCCAGGCAATTCTACCAATTGTATTCCCCTGTTTGCAGCAGGCGGCAATGAACCTGATACAACCGCCTTGAAGCTAAAGCTTGCAGACTATGTAACTGAACTGCTGGGGAAAGAAGAAGGCTATAACGTGCAGGTTACATCCATAGAACCAGCAAACAACAGCCTGTATTTGGCAAATTTTACCGTTGAGAAAGACGGTCAAGACCAGCAAACCCAGGTCTATGTTACAAGGGACGGTTCAACAATGGTCCTCGGCCAAAGGAATTTGACTGTCTTCTTTTTGGATGAACCAGCTCCAGTACCTGAGCCAGCGCCTGTGCCCGAGCCAGTTGAACTTACAAAGAGCGACAAGCCAACTGTTAGGTTATTTGTCTGGAGCTTCTGCCCAGGTGGCACCCATGGTGAAAATGCGCTGAAGCCGGTTGTTGAGTTGCTTGGAGACAAAATAGACGCAAAAGTAGTGTTCATTGGGCCTGTTACGACGAATAAGGCAGATGCAGCCTACAGCTGTTTTGCTTCAAGAGGGAAATCAGTGGAAGAGGGCTTAGAAGAATGTTGTGTTGCTTATGAGAATATTGACGGTGAGACAGTTTATAGCTGTGCATTGCACAACAGAAAAGGCAATATGCACGAAAGCTATGAGAGCGCAAGGCAGGCATGCATTAACAAGTATAACCCGGAGAAGTTCTGGGATTACCTTGAGGCATTCAATGCCAATTGCATTGGAGGCGATGTTGACTCTTGTTGGCAAGAGCAGGCAAATAAACTCATGATTGATGTAGCTCAGATATCAGAGTGCGCTATCAGTGCTGAGGGGATAAAGCTTTTGATGGAGGATAGTGACCTTTCAGACCAATACAACATTAGTGTTTCTCCATCCCTTGTTGTTAACGGAACCGTATACGATGCCGGGGCAAGTCCTACTGTTTACAAAGAGGCGATCTGCTCTGCATTCAATACGCCACCAGAGGAATGCGGCCAAGATGTGAGTGCTGCAACAAGCAGCAGAAGTAGTAGCGTTACCTGCGGCTAAAATCAGTTTTGTTTTTCTTACACTAAACAGCCTGCAAAATTAAAATGGTTTTATTGTTCTTTCAGAAAATGGTAGGCTAACTAATTTCCTTGCTCTTCCAATTCTTTTAGCAGTGCTTCAATAACTGCTTTGAATTCAGCCAGCCTTTTTGCTTTGCAACCTGGGAAAATCTGCCTTTGGCAAAGCCTTAAAATACTATTTTGATTTAATCTGTTGTATGGCTACTGTAACTGTTTATTCAACACCAACATGCCCTTTCTGCGATATGGCAAAGGACTTTTTGAAAGAGCATAAAGTTGAATTTCAGGACTTTGATGTTTCAACAAACCAAGAAAAGATGCAGGAAATGGTGAACAAGTCAGGTCAAACCGCTGTTCCGGTTCTTGACATTGACGGAAAGATAATCATTGGATTCAATGAAGCAGCAATAAAAGAAGCCTTGAAGCTCTAAAGCAGGAGGGGCTCTTTCTTGGATGAATTAGAGGAAAAGGTCCTGGCTGATTCCAGAGAGCATGCGGAAAAAGAGGGTTTTGCATTAAACCCAGATGGGCAGATTGTGAATGTTTTAATGAAGAGTCTTGCACGGAACGAAAGGGAGAAGGGCAAGAGATACTGTCCCTGCAGGGTCCTCACAGGAAGCAGGGAAGAGGATGATAAAATAGTCTGTCCCTGTGCCTACCACAAAGAGGAAGTGGAGAGAGACGGGCATTGCAAGTGCAGGCTTTTCTTTAAGAAATAATTATTAAAAGCCCTTTGAATAATTCTTTTTCTTATGGGATTTTTTGAATTGATTGAGAAAAGGCACAGTGTAAGGAATTTTCAACCAAGGGGCGTTGGGGAAGAGAAGCTGCATCAGATTTTGCATGCAGCAAACAGGGCTCCGAGCGCTGGCAACCTTCAGGCATTCAAGATAGTTGTTGTAAAGAGCGAAGAGAAGAAGAAGCAGTTGGCAGAAGCTGCTCTAAGGCAGCGGTTTATTGCAAGTGCCCCACTGGTTCTTGTTTTTGTAGCTGATTTGGAGAGAAGCGCTGGCAGATACAGCAACAGGGGCTGGCGCTTGTATGCTGTGCAGGATGCAACCATTGCATGCGCTTATGCTCAGCTTGCTGCAGAAGAGCTTGGCTTGTCTTCGGTTTGGGTTGGGGCATTTGATGAACAGGAGGTCGCTGCTGCAGTCAATGCTGCTAAGTCCCTGAGGCCTGTTGCAATCCTGCCAGTTGGCTATTCCGCAGAGAAACCACATGTTACTGGCAGGGGAAAAGACTGCGAGATATTTGTTGAAGAGAAATTTAAGAAATAGTTTTACAAAAGGCCTTCCTTAATTTCTTTTGTAAATCGCACTATATTTGTTTTTCCCAGCTTGTCCCTTTCTATTACGCCCCTGCCAATCAGCCTCTGCACTACTCTGTGGCTTTTCACCTTGCCCATATCGGGCAGCCTTGTGATTTCTGCCTGCAAAACTTTCCCATTGCTTTCAATAAGGCAGCTCTGTCAGTGTTGTAAGCAATTCCCTTTTGATGAAAAGGTTCAAGGCCAGGATAAAGCAAGTTTCCTAGAAAAAACCCAAGTTGGATTTTCCAGCCAGAAGAAATTCAAATTCAGGCAAGCAGCAGCGATTAAAAAATTGAACCGTTTCCATTTCAAGAAAGCTGTTTGGTTCAAAAAATTAATTTTTTTTCTGAAGAAAATTTGTTTACCAAATATAAACTTTACTGTGCCCAACATTTATAAACTAGGGTTGCTTTATTGTTTGAGTTCTGGTTTGTAATTCAAACAATTTCTCAGAATGGGATTAGGAGTTAAGTGGTGTTGTAAAAATGGTAAAGCGCTTTTTGGAAAACGTGAAAAAGAGGGACGGCAGCCTTGCCCCCTTTGACAGGAAAAGAATAGAGGATGCGATTTTTGCTGCAGCCAAGGCAGTTGGCGGGACCAACAGGCAATTAGCAGCGGAAATGACTGACAGGGTCCTGCACTCATTGAAGAAGCGCTTTGGAACAAAGCCGCCATCAGTAGAGGCAATCCAGGATACAGTGGAAAAGGAGCTGATTGAAGCAGGCCATGCAAAAACAGCAAAGGCATACATACTTTACAGGCAGCAAAGGGCCCAAATCAGGGATACTGCTGCCTTTTTGAAGAAAATCAACACCATAGTTGACGATTACGTTCAAGTAGTTGATTGGAGAGTGGCAGAGAACAGCAATGCCTCCTACAGCCTGAGTGGGTTGCAAGCCCACATAAGCGGAGCTGTTATCGCAGAGTACACTTTGAGAAACATTTATCCGGAAGAAATCGCAAACGCCCACAGAAGCGCTGACTTCCACATCCATGATTTGGGCAATGGGACGTTTTCAGGCTACTGTGCCGGCTGGTCATTGCAACAGCTACTTGAACTGGGCTTTGGGGGCGTAACAGGCAGGATTGCTGCAAAGCCAGCAAAGCACTTCAATGCAGCCCTCGGCCAAATAGTTAACTTTATGGGAACACTGCAAAACGAGTGGGCTGGCGCCCAGGCATTCAACAGCTTTGACACATACCTCGCTCCCTTGGTTGCAAAGGACAAGTTAGATTACGAGAAAGTAAAGCAATCACTTCAGGAATTTGTTTTTGCAACAAACGCCACAAGCAGATGGGGGAACCAGGTTCCATTTACAAACATTACCCTGGACTGGGTTGTTCCACCTGACATGAAGGACATGCCAGTGATATACGGCGGCGAACTCCTGCCTGATGAAACATATTCAGACTACCAAGATGAAATGGACATGATTAACAGGGCATTTATTGAGGTAATGACCGCAGGAGACATGAGCGGCAGGGTTTTCACCTTCCCAATTCCAACATACAACATCACAAAGGACTTTGATTGGAGCAGTGAAAACAGCCAGGCCCTGTTTGGCATGGCTGCAAAGTACGGCATACCCTATTTCCAGAACTTTGTCAACAGCTCATTGAAGCCAAGCGATGTTAGGTCTATGTGTTGCAGGCTTCAGTTGGATTTGCGGGACCTAAAGCAAAAAACAGGCGGCCTATTTGGTTCAGGTGAAAAAACGGGAAGCATCGGAGTTGTAACAGTCAACATGTCAAAGCTTGGGTTCCTTTCAAGGGATGATATTGACTTCTTTGAGAGGCTGGACAATTTGCTTTACCTGGCAAAGGAAAGCTTGGAAATCAAGAGGAAAGAGGTAAACAAGAACATGAACCAAGGGCTCTTGCCTTGGAGCAAGCGCTATCTGGGAAACCTGGATTACCATTTCTCAACCATTGGCCTCATTGGGATGAACGAATGCTGTGAGAATTTCCTTCAAACAAGCATTGCAAACAAAAGGGGGAGGGGCTTTGCAATAAAAACACTTGACTTTTTCAGGAAACGATTAACCGAATTCCAAGAGGAAACAGGCCACATATTCAACTTGGAGGCCACCCCTGCCGAAGGTGCAAGCTACAGGCTGGCCAGAATTGACAAAAGAAACTATCCTGAGATAAAGACAGCTGGCAAGAAAACCCCGTACTACACAAACAGCACTCAGCTGCCGGTTGATTACACTGATGACATATTCGATGCCCTAAAGCACCAGGATGAGTTGCAATGCAAGTACACTGGCGGAACTGTTTTCCACGGCTTTCTGGGGGAGGCAATAGAATCAAGGGAAGCCTGCGGCAGGCTTGTTAAAAAGATTGCCTACGGGTTCAAATTGCCTTATTATACAATTACCCCGACCTTCAGCGTTTGCCCAATTCACGGCTATGTAAAGGGCAAACACAACAGCTGCCCAATTGAAGTCAAGGAAATGAAAAAGGAGGTAAGGGAAGATGTCCAAGTGCAACGCGCCCTGTGAGGTTTACAGCAGAGTTGTTGGCTACCTAAGGCCTGTTCAAAACTGGAATGCTGGAAAGCAAGAGGAGTTCAGGGAAAGAAAAACCTTTTCAGCCAAAAAGGCCCTAGCCCAAAAGCCAAAGCATAATTGAAATCGCAGGTGTTCTCTTTTGCTTCTATTCAAAGGAATTCAGAAAACGACCCTGATTGACTATCCGGGAAAGGTTGCTGCAACCCTGTTCCTGCCAAAATGCAATTTTCGCTGCCCATTTTGCTACAACTTGCAGCTTGTTCTGGATAAGGATACCGGCGTTGAGATACCAGAAAAGGAAGCCCTTGCCTTTCTCTTGGAAAGGAAGGATTTTTTGGACGGCGTTTGCATTACTGGAGGGGAGCCCCTGCTGCATTCTGCCTTGCCAAGCTTCTGCAAAAAAGCAAAGGAAGCAGGCTTTCTCGTTAAAATTGACTCAAACGGTTCTTTTCCAGAAAAACTGCAGCACCTGATTGAGGAAAAGCTGGTTGATTACATTGCAGTTGACATCAAGGGGGCAAGGGAAAACTACAACAAGGCAGCCGGCGTAAAGGTTGTTCTGGACAAAGTGCAGCAAACCGTTGATTTGGTCAGGCAAAGCGGAATAGAATACGAGTTCAGAACGACAGTTGTGCCAAAGCTGCACAGCAAAGAGGATTTGCTTTCAATCGGGGAATGGCTGCAGGGGAGCAGCCAATTCTTCCTGCAGCAATTCAACTCAGAGGTTCCGCTGCTTGACAAGGGGTTAGAGGGGAGCAAGCCATACAGCAGAGAGGAACTGCAGGCATTTGCAGCAGCACTGAAACCCTTTTTTAACAAGGTTGCCGTAAGGGGCATTTAAAAAGCTTTATGGTTTTTGATTTTGTTATGACTGAAAAAATCAGCAAGGAAGCTGCTTTGGGAGAGGTGGTAACCAAGTTTCCAGCTGCGGTGCCAGTGATGCTAAAGCACGGATTGCACTGCGTTGGGTGCCATGTTGCTGCCTCTGAAACGGTTGAGCAGGGTGCAAAGGCCCATGGTATGACTGACCAGCAGGTCGATGAATTGCTTAAGGAAATGAATAAAGCTGTTAAAGGAGAGAAAAAAGGAGAGTGATCCCGCTATGGCTGAAAGACCTTACGTTGACAAAGGAAAATGCACTGGATGCGGGACATGCGTTGATGTCTGTCCCGTGAATGTTTTTGAGATAGAAAACAAGAAGAGCATTGTAAAGAGGCCACTAGATTGCATTCAGTGCAAGGCATGCGAAGCAAGTTGCCCGGAAAAGGCAATTGAAGTAAAATAAGTGGAAACTGGTTTTCAATTGATTCGAAATGGGTTCTATTTCCTTTACTGCACTTGGCGGATGCAATGAAGTTGGCAGAAGCAGTTTTTTGGTTGACTTTGGTCAAAAGATACTGCTTGAGAGAGGCATTAAGCTTTTGCCTACTGGCACACAATATCCAGGGCCAATTAAAACAAACCCGGATGCGATTGTAATAAGCCACGCTCACTTGGACCACAGTGGTGCCCTGCCAAATTTGTTTGTTGAAAGCAGGTTTCTCACCTACATGACTCCGCCAACCCTGCAGCTTAGCAAGATCCTGTGGTATGACTCGCTTAACATTAGTGGCATGGAAAACCAGGACATTCAATTCAGCAAAGAGGAGATAGCGAAAACAGAGCAATACACATTCCCGGTTGTTTACAGGAGACCGCTTGACATAACAAGCGACTGCAGAATGGAGCTCTTTGATGCAGGCCACATTCTTGGAAGTGCAATGGTGAAGCTTTCAATTGGCGATAAGCAGCTTCTCTACACAGGCGACTACAAGGTAGAGGAAACAAGGCTGTTCAAAGGAGCAGATATGAATGTTGGCAAAGTTGATTACTTGGTGATTGAATCAACTTACGGGGACAGAAACCACCCAAAGAGAAAGGAATGTGAAAAGCTGTTTGTTGAAGAGGTCCAGGACACTGTTGACAAAGGCGGTTGGGCCCTTATTCCTGCTTTTGCAGTTGGCAGAAGCCAGGAAATAATAGACATCCTGTTTGAGTACAAAGTAAATGCCCCAATTTACTTGGATGGAATGGGCCAGAAGGTTGCAAGGGCTACAACAAGGTTTCCGGAATATTTGAAGGATCCAAAGTTTTTGGAGAAGGCTTTGAAGCACGCCATCTGGGTGAAGAACAGAGGCATAAGGGCAAAGGCAATGAAAAAGCCAGGAGTAATCGTTACAACAGCAGGAATGCTTACTGGGGGCCCTATACTGGATTACCTTAAAAAACTGCATAAAAGCGAGCACAACAGCGTTTTGCTCACAGGCTATCAGGTTGAGGGAACACCCGGTAGAAAGCTAATGGAAACAAATAAAATAGAGATTGACGGAAAGTTGTATGATGTAAAGGCAAAGGTTGAAAAATTTGATTTTTCAGCCCATGCATCCCAAGAGGAAATGCTGCAAACAATAAAAAAGCTGCAGCCCCAAAAGGTGTTGCTGGTTCACGGTGACAAAGAGGTTATTGATGTTTTCAAACAGAAGATAGGGGAGGAGACAGGCATTCCTGCAACTGTTCCCTCTTTGAAGAAGAAGATTGAGTTGGAATGATTTTAAATGGCTTTTTTGAGGATATTGGTTGACAGTGTTGTTTTGCTGCAGCGCTGCCCGAAGCTGTTTATTCCAAAGATACTTGTTGCCTTTCTTTTAATGCCAACGTTTATTCTTGTTCCGCACTACATCATTCAATCAGGGGTGTTTGGGTTCAACGGCGCTGCAACCACTGCAGAGCTATTGGAATTGCTTGAGGCAATTGGGCCATTGTTTCTGGTATTATTTTATGGCTTTCTTATCAACCTAGCGGATTTCTTTATCATCAACCCAATGTATCCAGTCATGGTTAAAAGAGTTTATGATAAAAAAGGGGTTCATTTTGGTAGGGCTTTGTTTGCTGTCTTCCGGAGAATAGGGGTTATCCTGCCACTGCTGTTTACTGTTATGCTAATAACGTTTGCCACTGTAACGCCTGTTGCAATCCTTCTAACACTTGCCCTGTTTTTGCAGAGCAACTTTTTGCTCTCCATCTCAGCTATAATTGGCTTCTTTGTGGTATTTGTCCTGTTCATTGTATTCTACCTCATTTACCCAATAAGCAGCTTGGAAAAATTTGATTTCTTCAAATCACTGAGGGAAACCACTAGGACCTCGTTAAAGCACAAGTTAAATGTTTCCAAGGTATTTTTGATAACTATCTCAATAACAGGTGCAAGCTATGGCTTTGGCCTTTTGATTGTGTGGCTTGGCTCCCCCACGCAGTTGCCTGCGAGATTGGCAGTCTTCGGCCTCTTCATTTTCACAAGGCTAATGGTTTCCGTCTTTTCAACCTACCAGTACGTCTTAAATGCTGTCTTCTACCTTGGCTTGGAAAAGAACAGATTTCTAAGGGTGTGAGAAATTGCAGAGCAAGCGTTTTTGCCCAAGCTGTGGAAAAACATCCGGACCATTCATCAGGGGTATCTGCAAAGAATGCTTTCTGAAAGAGCACAAGCTCTTAATTCTGCCGGAAAAACTTGAATTGCAGCAATGCAGGGACTGCAACAAGATTCTGTTGAGGGGAAAACTGGCAGAGCCAAGTGAAGCAGCATTAAAGGAATTTGTTAAAAAGCATGTTAGGGTAAAAGAGCTTGTCAATGAAACAATAACAGTTGAATTGCAGCAGAGGAATGACTCTGAGATAGAATTTAGGGTAATGGCAAAGGGTTTTTTGGAATCCATTCCCCTGTTGCTTGAAAGGAATGTGCTGGTCAGGGTGCAGCCAGTGCAGTGTGATTGCTGCATGCGCTTAAAAAGCAATTACCATGAGGCCAAGGTCCAGTTGAGGGGCATGAAAACAGAGCCGGCCTTTAATAGGCTGCAGGAACTGCTAAAGGGCCTTCGGAAAAAGGACTGCCTTTCTGCAATAGTTGCAGTTGAAAAAAACAAAAATGGCCTGGATGTTCTGATTGGTTCAAGGAAAGCTGCTGCAACAGCAGTCAACCAGCTGAAAAGGGAATTTGAAGCAAAAGTAAAAACGGCTTTCAAGCTGGTTGGCGTTGACAAAAAGGGCAAGGAAAGAAAGAGGGTTACTTTCTCCGTAAGAGTTTAGCTCTCAAACCTTTTCAATTCGCTCAAGATATCTTCAATGCTTCTCTGCGTTACAAGCAACGGAATCTTCTCGCTTTCAGCTATCTTAACTGCTAAGGGGTCCACATTTTTGGGTGTGACCTTGCCGTGCAACACAACGATTGCCGGCTTCATGTCTGTACTGAACCTGCCGATTTTCACTGCAATCATTGGCGACCTGCCATTCTCAACAAATCTGAAAACAAGGGCCCTATCAGGGGTTTTCCCGTACAACTGCATGTATTCGTGTACTGGCACCTCCAAAATGACCTTCATGCTGTCAATAACAGTGTAACCGTATATCTGTGTTTCCTTCAAACGCGAGGGGTTTGCAACGCATGTGGCACCAATCCTTTTCGCAAAGTCAAGCCCCTTCATCGCACTAAAGAACTCGTGCGGGTCAAATGCCCCCTCCTTTGGCTTGAAGTCCTTTTCCAATTGCTTTACCACCTTCCCGCCCCTGTTTTGGTCGATTTCAATCAGGGCAGCCACAAGCCTGCTTATTACCCCAATACCAGGGCTTTTCCTTCTCCCGCCCTCGTAATCGGAAATAGTGCTGCTTGTAACATGCAGATGGTCAGCAAGCTCTGTTTGCGTTATGCCAAATATTTCGCGCCACTTCTTCATGCTGCCGCCTGGGTCCTTGCTCAAGCAGATTTCTCCAGCAATCGTTGTTGGCAGCTTCTCAACCAATTCAAATCCCCTAATTCTGTCCCTTAAAAATTTATTTCCCTAAACTGCTTTAAAAGGCTTTCGTCAATTGTCATTGAAATAACCTTTTTTTAAGTTCTTTGACGAATAGGGAAAAAATCGGACCCGGAGGGAATCGAACCCTCGACCTACTGCTAACCCCTTGTGGAAATAGGAGGCTTGCAAAAGAGAGAATTGAACCAACTCACCTCTTTAGTTGCCCTATCCACTAGGCTACGGGTCCACAGTAATAATAAATGTTAAGGAAAATTTAATAAAATCCTCAGTGTTACCGCTGTTGCAAGTGGAATTGTGAAGTTGTCGTCCCAGGGAAGCAATTCTGCAAGCATTCCAATTGCTGCTGCTGCAAAGGCAATGTGCA
>JAFCFG010000016.1 GCA_017608725.1 Candidatus Iainarchaeum sp. | reverse complement strand
TGCTGATGCAAACCAACAACATTAAAGCCAAATGCCTTTGCCTGGAGAAAAGCAGATTCAACCTTATCCTCAGGAATACCAAATTTAATGAACTTGCCAGCAGTTATAGTATGGCTGTGGTGCCCAGCACCCAATCCAGGGTTCCATCTGATGCTCACATCCCCCTTGAATCCAAGCTCGTGCAAGCGCTGCATCTGGCTGAAGCTGTCAATGTTTATGGTTATGCCCAATTCAATCAATTGTTCCAATTCCTTTGTGCTTACGCTTGTTCCAGTAAACAAAATCTTTTTTGGAGAGAAGCCTGCTTTCAAGGCAATTTGGACTTCATTGGGGGAGACAGCGTCAATATACGCGCCTTCCTTTTGCAGCAGCCGCAAGATTGCAATGTGAGAATTTGCTTTTACCGCGAAGTGAATCCTTGGCTTTGCCTTCAACTCAGCAAATGCCCCCTTTAGGGCAAGGAAATTCTCAATTATTCTGTTTCCATTGTAAACATACAGTGGCGTAGCAAACTGCTTTGCAAGCGCTGCTGCGCTAATACCGGCAATGTACAGCTGGTTTTGCCTCACCTCCAAATGACCGCCCCGTTCCCACCACATTCACATCACCATTCCATGCTGCCAATAAAAACCCTTTGGGCAGGGCCCCTTAAAGACAATTTCTTTCCGGCCTTTATTTCAAGTGTGCCGCCAGGCATTTCAACACTAACCCATTTGTTTTCATCAACCACACCAGCGTCAATGCCAGCGACAACTGATGCAATTGCTCCAGAGCCGCATGCAGCTGTTTCGCAGGCCCCTCTTTCGTGGACCCGGATCTTAATGCTTCTTGGTGAGAGAACGTTAACGAATTCTGTGTTTGTCCTGTCTGGCTGAAATGCCCTGTGCCATTCAAATGCATGCCCTATTTCCTCCACTGGAAACTGCTGCACAGAATCTTTCAGAAAAACCACTGCATGGGGATTCCCAACATCAACGCTGCTGTATTCAAAACCCTTTCCATTGACAATTAATTGGAACTTTCCCCTGAACTCTGTTTTTCCAAGCAACTGCAATTCAATCACTGCTCTGTCTTTCTTTGCATTGGAAAGCCTTGCATTAACAATGCCCTGGCCTGTTTCAATTTTGTAAGCCTTTTTCTCCTTTCCGTCAGCAAGGAATTTTTCAAGTGCAGCGCACCTCAGACCGTTCACGCATGTTTCTGCTTCACTTCCATCTGGATTAAACATCCTCATCCTGAAATCGGCTTCCCTGCCTTTGGGTTTGCAAAGAAACAGAACGCCGTCTGAGCCAACTGCGACACGCCTCTTGCAATTCTTGGTTGCAAAAAAACTCTTGTCCTTTTCCTCAATTAGTTCCCTCTGCAGTTCGTTCACTGCAATGAAGTCATTGCCAATGCCGTGAAGCTTGCTGAATGAGACAATCATCCAATCACCCCATCGGCAAATTCTCCCAACCCTCTGGACTTTGCTGTCATTTTAACAGCCTCTCTGCCGCTTCCTTTGTTTTTTCAATTGATTGAACCATTGCAAACCTAAGAAAATGCTCGCCGGGATTTATTCCATTAAAGGTATGGGAAATGAGGTTGCCTGGGACAGTGTTTATCCCCTTTTCAACCAGCAGCTGCTCACTTAACTGCATTGGGGTTTTTCCATCCGGAACTTCAACCCAAAGGTAAAATGTGCCGGCTGGCTTCTCCACCTTACAACCCAATTGCTTTAAGGCAGGGAGCAGTGCATCAATCCTTGCACTGTACTCTGCTCTCATTTTTTCACAGTGTGCTTCATCTCTCCAGGCGGCAACAGCAGCATCTTGAATAAATGATGGAACCCCCTGGACGCTTTTCCTTGTCACTGCTTCAAAAGCATGCAACAAATCCTTATTCTTGCTTGCTGCAAAGCCAACAGCGTAACCAGTCATCATGCTTCTCTTCGAAAGAGAGTTGAGAACAATGCTGCATTGCTCCGCATTTGCAATTTCGAGAATGCTCAATGGCCTTTCCCCAAAGAAAAGCTCGTTGTAGCACTCGTCTGAAACAAGTATAACGTTGTTGTCGTTGCAGAAATCAACTGCTTCCTGCAATTTTTCCTTGCCATACATTTGCCCTGTTGGGCTGTGGGGGCTGCTCAAAAACAGGATTCTTGCATTCTTCGCTGTTTCACTGGGAATTGAATCAAAGGAAGGCAGGAAGCCATTCTCCGGCAGGATATTCAGATAATACGGTTTGCCACCAGCAAGCATTGTTCCATCCGAGTAAGGCGGATAACCAGGGTTTGGGATTAGGGCCACTTCCCCCCTGTTGGGGTTCAAAAAAACCAGGGGAATGTGGAAGCAGGCGTATTTTGCGCCGTAGGTTGCAATTACTTCCTCTTTGCTGAGGAAAACATTACTTCTCTTTTTCATCCAACTGCAGACGGCTTCCCTGAATTCAG
Organism: Candidatus Iainarchaeum sp.; assembly: GCA_017608725.1. Classification (GTDB taxonomy): domain Archaea; phylum Iainarchaeota; class Iainarchaeia; order Iainarchaeales; genus JAFGDB01. The sequence continues at coordinate 8,427 of JAFCFG010000016.1, read as the reverse complement.
TGCTGCCAATCGACTCAGGGTAACCGCTTGTTTTCCTTGCATCAACTGCTTTCTTGCACTGCTCCCTTATCTCTTCCGGGGTTTCATCGCTGGGGTCGCCTATGCCGAAGTCTATTATAAAGCCGGCACCGTGCTTTGCGACAGCCTTTTCCTTTACTGCATCAACTGCATCAAAGGGATAAGGCCTTTCAAGGATTTTTTCCAGGTTTTCACTTCCTCTTGCCTTAAAAGCCATTTTAGGCCCCCTTACCAAGAAAAACTTTGGTGGGGAAAATTTAAATAACTAAACCAATAAAAACGAATTTCGTCCAAATTGGTTATTTATATATAGCTTTTCGTATAGGCTGTTTTATAGCTTCTTAGGGTGGCCTGAATGAAAATTGCATTGATTGGATTTGGTAGGATGGGGAAAACCATTGCAAATCTGGCCAGAGAACATGGCATTGAAGTAGTGGCAGCCATTGACCCAAGTGCAGAGGGTGCTACGCACAAGGAAATAAACAGGGAATCAATTGGCAATGCAGAGGTATGCATTGACTTCAGCCAGCCTGAAACAGTTGTTGGTAATATTGAAAAGATTGCTTCCCTGAAAAAGAACCTGGTTGTTGGAACAACAGGCTGGTATGATAAGCTGGATGGTGCACAGAAGATAGTTGAAAAATCCGGCATTGGGCTGATTTATGCCAGCAACTTCAGCATCGGGGTAAATGTCTTTTTCAAAATCGTTGAAAATGCGGCATCCATTATGAACAATCTAACAGAATACGATGTTTTTTGCCTTGAAATGCACCACAAAAACAAAAAAGACAGCCCAAGCGGAACAGCCAAAAGCATTGAAAGCCTTTTATTGGAAAAAATTGGCAGGAAGAAAAAAGCGGTAGAGGAAAAATTAAATAGGGAAATTGCAGGAAATGAGATGCACGTTGCCTCGGTTAGAGGCGGTTCAGTGCCAGGGACCCATTCTGTGTTCTTTGACAGCAGCGCTGACACAATCGAATTAAAGCACACAGCAAGAAACAGGAACGGCTTTGCTCTGGGAGCACTGCAGGCAGCGAAATGGATTAAGGGCAAAAAAGGTTTTTATTCAATAAATGATATGGTGAAAGAGTTGACCAAAGATGGCTAAGGGAATCTCTGGTTGTTTTCCTGCACTGATTACGCCGATGCAAGAGGACGGAAACAGGCTGAATCACGCAGTTGACTTTGATGGATTGAAGCAGCTAATTGAATACGTTGTAAAAGGCAATGTTAGTGGAATTGTTGTTGCTGGCTGTACAGGGCACGCTGCTTCTCTAACGCATGATGAGCAGATAAAGCTGGTGGAGAAGGCACTGGAAATTGCAGGAAGCAAAGTTGAGGTAATTGCTGGAGATGGAAGTAATTGCACAAGAGAGGCCATAGAGCTTGCAGGGGGAATGCAGGACCTGGGCATTAAAAGACACCTGCAAATTTCCCCCTACCAAAACAAGCCAACGCAGGAGGGGCTTTACCAGCATTATGCTGCCATCGCCCAAGCAATTGACGGTGAAATCATAGTTTACAACGTTCCAGGGAGAACAGGCAAGAATGTTGAACCGGAAACTGTTGCACTGCTTGCCAAAGAATTCAGCAATGTGATTGCAGTAAAGGAAGCATCCGGAAACATTGAACAGATAAAAAAGGCAATTGAGTTAACAAAGGACTGCCAATTTGATGTGATAAGCGGCGATGATTCTCTGACTTTGGAAATAATCAGGGCAGGCGGAACAGGCTGCATTAGCGTAGCGGCAAACGTTGCACCAAAACAAACAAGTGAAATGATTTCACTTGCATTGGAGGGAAAAATGGGCCAAGCGAAAAAAGTTGATAGCAGCCTAAGAGAATTGTACAAGGTTCTCTTCATTGAAACAAATCCTGGGCCAGCGCACTATGCCCTGCGCAAATTGGGAATTGCTGCCGGCGTTCCAAGGCTTCCCCTGGTAGATGTAAAACCTGATTCAGCAAAGCAAATCGAGGCAGTGCTACAGAATCTGGGCCTGCTTAAATAAACGGCCCTGCTTCCTTTGGATCTTTCCTCTGTTTTCAAATCAGCAACCTGCTTGTGCAATAACTCAGCCAACTGGGAAAAAATTAATCCGGGTTTTGGTGTCCGAAACCAAAAAACACATTCATAGCCAACCAACCAAATAACGCCTGATGCGAAATTATTTAAATAACCTTCAATTTATCTATAATGAAAACTTATGTACGGCCCTGACAAATTCGATGAGCCAAGATACAGCGATGAAGAGATAGATTTGGGCAAATCTGGGTTTGGAAGCGGTATTGGCGAAATGCTTGGCCCGGTAAAAGCATTCCTCCCTTATATCATGCTAATTGTTATTCTGGCTGTGGTTGCCTTCTTTGCATACGACTACTTTATCGGCAGCGTTATGAACGTTACAATAACAATTCAGGACGTTGAAGGCTCTTCCCTGAATAAAAACAGCTTCAAACTCTTTGAGGGAGGAAACACCCAACCATTGTTCAGTGACAGGGACAGCAGCAGCTACACAGTGCAGGTTAAACCAGGCAGGTACAGGTACGAGATAAACGCTGCTGGCTATGCAATAAAAAGAGCCTCGCTTGAAATAGTGGCAGGGGACACAACAAAAACAATTGAATTGGAGAAGGACCTTGATGTGGAAATAGTTGGCCTTGAAAGCGCTTTCCCGGAAAGAATTTTTGCAGGCCAAGCACTTGACGTACAGGTAACACTGCGAAACAGGGGAAGCAAAAGCGCAGTAGTCCAGCTTGTTCCGGAAAACGACCTTGCAGAATTCACGGATGAAATATCCGGTATTACGGTGGGAAGCAACACAACCACTGTTGCAACTTTTTCAGTAAATGTGCCAGCCAGCACAGCAATAAAGGATAAAAGCAACGGAGACAGCAAAACCGCTGTCCTGAGAATAAAGTACACAAAAGAGAAAGCCTCAGCCAATTTCACAGTATTGCCTAACCCAAAGGGCAACATAAAATTAAATGAGGCGAGCTTCAGGGTAAAGGCAATAGAGGGCCAAAACAAACAAAGCAAACCAATCAAAATAACGAACAGCAACAGGTTTCCAATTGAAGACCTGGAGCTAAGCATTGAAATAACAAGCAGCACAAAACATGACCCTGAGAAGGTAAAGGAATGGTTTCAATTCACTGAAGTAGCCAACCAGCCAGAGCCCTGGAAAATCAACATTGCCAATGTGCCAGCAGGCAAAAGCGTTGAAAAAGAGCTGCAAGTTGTTGTTCCACTAACAGCTGACAGGGAACTGGGCATAAAGGGAAACATTGTCCTAAACACAGAATACTTTGACCAACCAAAAAAGGAAACCCTTACATTAGATATTACGGAGAAAGCAAGCCACGGCATTCAACTGACGCTTTCACCAAGACAGCCATACAGAATTAACTGGGACAGCAGCCTTAGCCCAGCAGGTTATGAAACAAAGGACATCAGCCTGAACGTAAAAAACACAGGGCAAATAGACTTGCGTAATGTATTTGTTTCAATTGAGAACAGCGATGATTGCCATGATGGATGGCTGAAATTCTTAGGGGATTTAACAAGCCTTGACAATAAAACCATTGAGTTGCTGGCAGTAGGTGAAACAGAGGAATTGAGGATGCAGGCATCAGCCCCAACCGTTCAAAGGGGAAGCGAAACCCCAATGTACTGCGACCTCTACTACAGATACGACAACCCAATCCAATTCGGAGAATACGTTGAAAAGAGCGAACCAGCTTTTATCAAAATAGGACCAGTGCCGGAATAGCCTGTTTAAAGAACCCTTTTTATGAGTTCCTTCAAGCTCTTAGGTGCTTCTATGCCATCTGCCAAAAACTCTTCCTTTGAAAACCAGTGCATCTGCGCAATGTGCTCGTTCTCCTTGTGGGGCAGAACCGGCTTTTGGCTGCCTGCATCGCACTTAAAAACAGTATTCACAACCTGGGCGCCGTCGCTCAAACGCATGAAATAGTAAACTCCCACAGCCTCCAAAGGCTCAACCTTCAAACCTGACTCTTCCCAGGCTTCTCTCTTCAGGGTTTCCAAAGGCTCTTCGCCGTGTTCAACCTTTCCGCCAGGCAAATCCCAAATTTTCTTTCTTCCAACCTCTAATTCAAGGGCAAGAAACTTGCCTTCCCTTACAATCAGGGACTTCATCGCAGCAAAAACATCTGGCATAGTAAGAATACTCCTACTTAGGAAAATTTAAAAAGGCAACTAACAGGGGGTAAACAAAAATGAGTAACTCCCAGACGCTGCTCTGTTTTCAAGTCAAGGAAAAGCCTAAAAAGCCATTAGGACATTATTAAAAAGAGGAACTAAATAAATGTACATCAAATTGGTTATTCCACTAATGGCGCTTTCCCTGCTTGTTTTGCTCAGCGGCTGCCCTTTGCTACCAGATGGTAGAGGAAACAGTGAGGCTCCAGGCTGCCAAGGGGGAATAACGCCAACAGGTTGCTTAGGAAAACATATAATCAAGGATATCAAAATCATACCCCGGTATGACTGCTTGGAAGTAAGGGCAAACAACTGCAACAACGGCATAATTGAAATAGGGAACAAGTGCCCTGGCATACTAACCCTTGAGGGCAAGGATTTTAGTAATGGTGGAGCAATTGACATTGCTTGGATTAATGGAAAGCTAGTGCCCATAGATGCGAGTGGGAACTTTTCCTTTTTCCTGCCGTCAAAGGATACAAGAGTTGTGTTAAATGGCAAATACGGAGACGAGCCAATAGAGATTTCGTTCACAAAAACAGCTGCCCTTTGTGGTGGCAACGCAGCAGAAGAGGTTGGCGATAGTATTTTTGAAAAAGTTTTGGCAGCAAATTACTGCAGTACAGCTGATGACTGCATTGGGAAAAGGATTGGATGCCCTACAGTGTGCTATTCCAGCGTAAACAAGGATGCTGACTTAAGCGAAATATTTGAATTGGTGGAACGGTTTGGTGAGGCCGGAGGCCAGTGCGCTGAAGGAAATGTTTTTTGTAAAGAGCCTGGGGCCTTTGACTGTGTTGCAGGGAAGTGTGCTGAAAAAACGGGAACAAAGCTCATTCCTGTTCCGGCAGGGGATGTCTCTGAGATAGATGGGGGGACATGCCCCATCCCAAGCGAGGTTGAAAAAGAGTTTGCCTTGCCCGAAGGCTGCCAGCTTTTGGATGAACCTCTGGATTACTTGTTCTCTTCAATCGACGTTACCTGTGACAACAACACTCTGCTTGACCAGGACTGCGTCTACTTAGACGAAAATGGGGAAACAAAGGAGGGCGGAGCATTGGTGAAAACCTCTTTGACTGACAAAACCCTGATTGAGTGTATGCCAACAGATTGGATAGCAGAGGATAGCAACTACATCAGGATATTTGATTACCACCCTGGGCCACAAATCAAATCCTTCTATTTGGGGTATGACGATAAGACAAAACAGCTTGAAAAAATCACTGACTGGAATTCACTTTTTGCTTTCCTTGCCCCGATTGATTCGGCTGAAAAGGTCTGGGGCGGCATATCACTTGCAAGCAGTGACCCGCTTTACTGCTCTTTCAAGAGCCAGGGTTACCCGCCTTGGCCACCTGCTGGCTATGAGTATGAGGAAGAAATTTATACCTTTGAAGAATTCCTCGTCCCAAAGGAAGATATAATGGTTTCAAGCGTTGAAGCTGTTCAAGACGGATTCAAGGCACATGTTTTGGCCGAAGGCCAAGGCTGCCCCTGCTTCATTGACTACTTCGAATTCGATGTTGAGATAAGCCGCGAGGGGAAAGTAAGCAAAAGCAAACCATGGCTTGTTTATTCAGCTGTTGAAGGCTGCATTTGTTGAATGGTCAGTTTCTTGGCCTGATGAGTTTCCCCTCAAATGGCGATTGGGCCAACCATTGGACCACTACAGGCTAACACATCATCTGTAGTTTAATCTACTATTTTATTCTTCCGGCAAATCGTTAGTCTTATAAACTAAAAAAATGTATTTAATGTGAATGGTTTTGGAACTATTTTTCAAGCCAAGAAAGAGCAGGACCGTGATTTTAGGCCTGTTTGCTGCACTACTGTTTGCATCCTTTTTCGCAGCAGCAAACCCCGATTCGGGTGTCAAGATCATTACGCCAGTCTACAGCTGCAAGCCAAACGGAATCTGTGAAGACTGGTATTCTTTCGAGACAGATACCTGGTATAGCGAAACATGCCAAAGCTGCCCATCTGACTGCAAGTGTCCTGGAAGGCAGACCTGTAAGGCCGGCAAGGATGGATGGGCTTACTGCTATGGCTGCTATGTTAACGACGACTGCCTTTCAATCGAGGGAGAAAATTGCATGACCTGCCCAGAGGACTGCGGCTGCGAGGAATATGAAGAATGCAGGTGGGTTGAAAGCGATGCAATGGCTGTTAAAGATCAGGGGGGTTACTACTGGTGCGTGCAAACCGGTTGCAACAACAATGGAACCTGTCAGTCCCGAAGCTCTTATGGTGACGATGCCCCTGAAAACTGCGAAACCTGCCCAGAGGACTGTCCATGCTCCGAGGGTTGGGTTTGTAACCCTTCAAGCCCTGATAGCGATGAGTGGGGCTGCGTATGGCAAGACACAAAAGAGCAGTGTGGTGATGGAAGTTGCAGCTTGGGTGAATGCTACGAAGGGTGCATAGAGGATTGTTTGATTGAGGACTGCTGCGGAAACTACAGCTGCGATTCAATAATCGGCGAGGATATGGAAACCTGCCCGGACGATTGCTTCGCGGAATGTGAAGACCATTACGACTGCTATGCCGGGCAGAAGTGTGATGGTGGGGAATGTGTTGATATGGGGCCTGGAGAATGCATCATAGCACAGGACTGTGAGGTTACTGCGCCCCAGATAGCTAACCCTGTGTGCAGCAATGGACTTTGCATTGAGGGAGAGGAGTACAGGTTTTCCCTCTCTCCTGCAGTAGGGGAAAGAAGCATGTTTTACTCAAACGGGAAAGGCAAGGAATACCTTGCTTTCCACGCCCAAAAGATGGTGGTGGGAGAGGACACAATTGAATGGGTTGACGCCCCTGGCCTGACAGTAAGCTTTAGCATGCAAAAGGGGGCAGGCGGCTCCTACAGCACTCCGCTGGGCACGCTCAATGGCGATGAGGTAACGGATGAGCAGGGAATGGCCTATGCCACTTATGTTGCACCATACATCAGACCCACAAGCCCAGACTTCTACACCAGCAAAGCGATTAATGTTATGATTATGGCAAGGGCCAATAAGGAGGGAAAAAACCTCGGTGGAGCTGACTACGACATTAAATTGTACCCCCCTATTAGAATCACGGCGTTTAAGGCTGTTCCGCTTGAGATTGATGAAAAGGGCAAGGGTTTAATAGAATTCAAGGTGGAAGACTTTTTGAACAGCGAGAAAACTGCTTATTTTGAAACAAGGCATGCAGAGTCATCCTTTGAATTAGGAGGGCCTTTTACCACTACAGGCACAAAGAAGAGCACTGGAGAAAAGTTCAACATTTACATTGAGCCTATTGAAGGAATAAGGTCAATTAACATGGATGACCTGTCGGAAAACAGGGAAATACTAAAAAACATCATGTCAAGCGTTAAAAAAGACATGGCGGTATCGGTTGGAACAGGGGGCTTTGATTTGCTGAAAACCGCATTGAAAGGAGGGAAGGGAAAGGTTATAACCGAACTTGGAAGGGTAAAAAGTGTTAGCAAATGGATGGGGGAAGACAGCGGAAAAGCAGTAATAGAATATGTAAAATCCCCCGGAACGTACTTCGGAGGCTACATTGTTGCAGAGGGTGTTGCAGGGGAAGCAGGCAGCGTAGAAAAAGGGGAGAAAGACGGGGCTGCTACAGGACTGGGAGGGGCAAGAAACAGCCAGGAGAGTGCAATGTATGTCTGCGCCCTAGCAGTTGACGGTGCCTCAGTTGCAATTGGCATAATCACAGCCCCACTAGATTTGGCACCAGGCGTAGGGCAAGCAAAGGACTTTGTGGTAAGCGCTAGCTTAAACACAATAAAAGAGCTCGCATTGGCAGCAGCAAAAGACTACAGGGTTGGCAATGCAAGAATGAGGTACTATCCAAGGGTTATAAGGGCAAGGGTGGAGGATATTGACGGATTTGAGGTTACGGCCTGGACACAATTTTATGTGAGGCGATATGAATGAAAAAAAGGCCCTTGATTTTGGGTTTAATGCTTGCATTGATACTGCAAAGCGCTTTTGCAGTAACAGAAGAGGAAACAGTTGAAGCCACAATAGAGCAGTATTTTGCAATCACAGAACAAGAGGACATTGATTCACTGCTTGACATAATGGTTGTCCCAAGCAAGGAAGAGGATTCAAGGATAATTGTTGAGGCACTGTGGAGCCTGTTTGACTCAAAGGACATCAAGCTAAGCAATTTTGCAACAGAGATAACAT
>JAFCFG010000184.1 GCA_017608725.1 Candidatus Iainarchaeum sp. | reverse complement strand
GCATGGTTGGCCACGTTGACTACGGAAAAACCAGTTTAACGCAAGCATTGACAGGCAAGTGGACTGATACGCACAGCGAAGAACTGAAGAGGGGCATCTCAATAAGGCTTGGCTATGCTGACGTAACCTTTTTCAAATGCAGGAAATGCAGGGGAAGCCAAAGCTATTCAAACAAAGCAATTTGCCCCACCTGCGGAAAAAAAGGGGAGAAACTGAGGAGAGTCAGCTTTGTTGATGCCCCAGGGCATGAAACCCTTATGACGACTATGCTAAGTGGAGCGGCACTGATGCATGCAGCAGTCCTAGTCATTGCAGCAAACGAGCCTTGCCCACAGCCCCAAACAGAAGAACACTTGATGGCACTCAAGATAGCTGGCATAAACAAGGTTGTTGTTGCTCAAAACAAAGTGGACTTGGTGGAAGCAAAGAAGGCAAAGGAAAATGAAAGGCAGATAACAGAATTCTTAAAGAAAAACGGCTACAAAGATGTTCCAATAATTCCGGTTGCAGCAAACTTTTCAACAAACGTTGACTTGCTGATTGAGGCAATCGAAAAGCACATGCCCACACCAAAGTTTGACTCAAAAAAGCCGTTGATGATGTACTGTGCAAGGAGCTTTGACATAAACAAGCCGGGTACAAAGCCAGAGGAAATAAAAGGGGGAGTAGTTGGTGGCACAATAATGCAGGGAAAGGCAAAAATTGGAGACAACATAGTAATTTCCCCTGGCGTGGGAGAAGATGTTCTCAAAACAAAGATAACCAGTCTGAGTTCCACAAGCGGAGAACTGCGGGAAGCCCTGCCTGGCGGCCTGATTGCCATTGGAACAGCGATTGACCCAAGCTTAGCCCAGAATGATAGGCTAAGGGGCCAAGTAATAGGTCACGAAGGGGCATTGCCCAAGGCCAGAAAGGACCTGCAGCTTAAGATAACCTACATCGAGAGGCTTGTTGAAAAGATTGAAAGCAAGATCAAGACAAATGACCCGGTTGTTTTAACAATTGGGACAATGACCCTGCTTGGCAATGTTGAGAGCAGCCATGAAGCAAACGTGAAGATTTCACTCAAGGGCAAGGCAGTTGTGCTGCCAGGGCAGAAGATTGCAATAAGCAAGAAGGACAGGGGCAGGTGGAGGCTGGTTGCATATGCCGCCATATAAGCAATGCAGGAAACTTTCGAAAAAAGTTTCATCAAAAAAGCGATCAAAAAAGCGCAGTATTCCTTCGGTATACTGCAGGAAAATTGCCTTTGATTCAAACATTTTGATTGCTGTTGAAAGGGTGAAAGCAGATGTCTTTTCAATGGCCAGGCAGTTGTTTGGCGAAAAAGTGAAATTCGTTGTAACAAGGCAGGTGAAGGATGAAATGAAGCAATTGCAAGAGAGGGAGGCAAGAATGCAGAAAGCAGTGAAGGTTGCGTTGATTGCATTGAGGAAAGAGCATGTTAGGATTCTGCCTACAAAAGCGGAAAACGCTGATTTGTCCCTAATTGAGGCAGCAAAAATGGGTTATTGCATTGCAACAAACGATATTGCGTTGAGAAAAAGAATAAAAGAATTTGGTGTAGCGATTATTTATCTAAGTAGAAACAGGTTTTTGAAAATTGCTTAAAGGAGGCAGGAAAGATGTACAGCTTGGTTAAGGTTAAGGAAAAGGTCAGGGTCCCGCCGAAACAATTCACCAGCAAATTGGAGAACAGTGTACTGGAGATAGTTCAGCAGGAGTACGAGGGCTTGGTTGATGAGGATGTTGGACTGGTGGTGGCTGTCACAAAGGTTGAGAATGTGGGGGAAGGGAAAATTGTCCCGGGAGACGGAGCCGCTTATTATGACACTGAAATTGAAATGCTTGTATACAAGCCACTGATGCACGAGTTAGTGGAAGGGAACATCACAGAGATAACAGAGTTTGGCGCGTTTGTAAGAATTAGCCCAATTGAAGGGCTTATTCACGTAAGCCAAAAAAAGGACGACTACATTAACTATGATGCAAAAATGCCCGGCTTTATTGGAAAGAAGACAAAGAAAAAGCTGACAATGGATGACAACGTGCTTGCAAGAATTGTAACAATTTCCTTG
>JAFCFG010000183.1 GCA_017608725.1 Candidatus Iainarchaeum sp. | reverse complement strand
GATCACGCCTATGCAGTGGCGTTTCAATCCTCCAGGATCCGTCAGGGTCAGGGTTTTTCGCAAACCTTTTTTCAAAAGGTTTCCAGGATCCGTCAGGGTCAGGTTTTTCGCAAACCTTTTTTCAAAAGGTTTCCAGGGCCCATTTCCTTTGAGTGGTTGAGGATGGTTCAGAAAAAACTGCTTGAGCAGTACAGCAGGGAAAAAGAAGAGCAAGTGAAAAGCTTTTGGCAAAAGAAGAAAGTAGCTGATTTGGTTAGAAAGCAGAGTGCAAGGCAAAAGAAAACATTCTATTTCATGGATGGCCCGCCCTATGCAACCGGGCACATTCATATGGGTACGGCCCTGAACAAAATTCTCAAAGATGTTGCAATCAGGTCCAAAAGAATGCAGGGCCTGGATGTGTTTGACAGGCCAGGATATGACACTCATGGCCTGCCAATTGAAAACAAGGTTGAGGAAAAGCTTGGCTTCAAGTCAAAGCAGGACATTGAGCAATACGGTGTTAGCAAATTCGTTGAGGAATGCAAGCGTTATGCAACCCAGTTCATTGATGTAATGAACAATGAATTCAACGAACTGGGCGTTTGGATGGATTGGAGCAACCCATACCTTACTTTGAGCAATGACTACATTGAGGCAATCTGGTGGACTTTCAAAAAGGCTGATGAAAAAGGCCTCCTGGGGAAGGGCCTTTACCCAGTGCATGTCTGCCCAAGATGTGAAACAGCTGTTGCATACAATGAAATCATTTACACAAAGCAGACTGATGAAGCAATCTACGTGAAATTCAGGGCAAAGGGCCTTGAGAATACATACCTTGTTATTTGGACTACCACCCCCTGGACCCTGCCGGGGAACACCGGCGTAATGGTGCACCCAAAATTCGATTACTCCTTTGTAAAGATGAGCAACGGTGAAACCTGGATAATTGCAAGGGAGAAGGTCCAAGAGATAATGGATGCAATTGAGGCAGGCTTTTCAATTGAAAAAACAGTTAAGGGAAAAGAGCTTGAGGGAATGCAGTACGAAAACCCTTTAACAAAGCATTTGAAATTGCCTCCTTTGCGCAACGCTTACAGGGTCGTGTTAAGCGGAAGATATGTAAATCTGGAGGAGGGAACAGGCCTGGTTCACACAGCACCAGGCCATGGCAAAGAAGACTTTGATGCAGGCCAGAAGTCTGGTTTACCAGCTGTTTCACCAGTTGGCTTGGATGGCTTGCTTACAAGGGAAGCAGGAAAATACGCTGGCAAGAAGTGCAGGGTTGTTGACAAGGAAATAGTTGCAGATTTGGAGCAGGAAAACGCACTTGTTTACAGGCACCCTTACACTCACGATTACCCTTTGTGCTGGAGGTGCAAAACGCCTTTGCTGATGGTTGCTGTTCAACAGCTATTTTTCAAGATTAGCAGTATCCAAAAGAGAATGCTTGCCCTAAACGAGAAAGTGAACTGGGTTCCAAAGTGGATGCAGAGCAGGATGCAGAACTGGTTGGAGGGGATTGGAGACTGGCCAATTTCAAGAGCGCGCTATTGGGGAACCCCCATACCAATCTGGCAGTGCAGCAACTGCAGGGAGCAGAGGGTCATTGGCAGTGTGAAGGAATTGGAGAAGGCCTCTGGCCAAAAGGTGAAGGAACTGCACAAGCCAGAGATTGATGCTGTTGAAATCAAGTGCAAGTGCGGTTCCAAAATGCAGAGGGTGCCAGAAGTTTTGGATGTCTGGTTTGATTCTGGTGTGAGCAGCTGGGCGGCCCTGGGCTTTCCTGAAAAAAGCGCTTTGTTCAAGCGCTTTTGGCCAGCTGATTTAAATTTGGAGGGCACTGACCAGTTCAGGGGCTGGTGGAATTCTGAGCTAATCCTTTCAACAATTGCCTTTGACAAGGCACCGTTTGAATCGATTTTGGTTCACGGCATTGTTCTTGATGTTGAGAAAAGGAAGATGAGCAAGAGCCTTGGAAACATAGTTCAGCCAAAGGACATTATTGAAAAATACAGCCGGGACTATCTGCGCTATTACCTTACTGCAACAAGCAGGGGCGAGGACTTCAGCTTTGACTGGAATTCATTCAAGGACATTC